>DATIGZ010000231.1:0-2508 GCA_035481255.1 Sphingomonas sp.
GGTCTGATCTCCCACGCTGATCGTGAACTCGCCGCGCGCCGAACCGGGCGCGAGCCGTGCGGTGGAGATGGCGCCGTCGACATGACGTAGGCCGGTCTTCGTCGTCGGCTCATGCGCGATCGGGGGCAGCACCCGCTTGGGGTTACCCTCGACCCCAAACTGGACGAAGCCGAATTTGTCCGCGACCTTGACCGAGCGATAGAAGGCGACGCCGTCGAGCCGCTTCTGATCGGCGTAGCGCAGGAAGTTGCGCGCGGTGACCGGCGCGCGCTCGGTCTCCAGCTCCAGCACGATGCGGCCGAAGCTGGTCTCGATCGCCACCTTCTGCGTCGCGGGTTTGGGCGCCGGCGCCGAAGCGGGCGCGGTGACCGGCGGCGCCGCCGGTGCCGTTTGGGCGAGGACGGCGAGCGGCGCGAGCAGCGCGCCGAGGGCCAATGGGGCGAGCAGGGTGCGGCGGATCATCATGGCGCCAGCTTCGCGCAACGGGCGGGCCGCTTCAACCGGCTTTCGTCCACAACAGAATCGCTTTGCTGGCGCGGGGTATGACGCCACCCATGTTGCCTTTGGCGGTGCCCACCCCCTAGATGCGGTGCCGCCTTCCTATTCCGGGGCCAACAGGACTGAAGATGACCGCTACCCATTCGACCCGCATGCTGATCCTCGGTTCCGGCCCCGCCGGGCTTTCCGCCGCCATCTACGGTGCGCGCGCCGGACTCGCGCCGATCGTGGTGCAGGGCATCCAGCCGGGCGGGCAGCTGATGACCACCACCGACGTCGAGAATTACCCCGGCTTTCGCGAGGTGATCCAGGGGCCGTGGCTGATGGGCGAGATGCAGGCGCAGGCCGAACATGTCGGCGCGCAGATGATGTACGACACGATCATCTCGGTCGACCTGACTCAGCGCCCGTTCCGCATGGTGGGTGACAGCGGCACCGTCTATCTCGGCGACACGCTGGTGATCGCAACCGGCGCGCAGGCCAAGTGGCTGGGCCTCGACAGCGAAGAGGCGATGAAGGGCAAGGGCGCTTCGGCCTGTGCGACCTGCGACGGCTTCTTCTATCGCGGCAAGAAGGTTGCGGTGATCGGCGGCGGCAACACCGCGGTCGAGGAGGCGCTGTACCTGACCAATCACAGCCATGACGTGACCCTGATCCACCGCCGCGACAGCCTGCGCGCCGAGAAGATTCTGCAGCAGCGGCTGTTCGCCAACCCTAAGATCAAGACGCTGTGGAACAAGGAAGTGGTCGAGTTCACTGGTGGCGGTGACCCCGAGGGGCTGGTGGGCCTGAAGCTCAAGGACACGGTGACGGGCGAGCTGTCCGACATCGACGTCGAGGGCGGCTTCGTCGCGATCGGCCATCACCCGGCGACCGAGCTGTTTCGCGGGCACCTGAAGCTCGACAGCGACAGCTATATCGAGGTCGAGACCGGTACCACCCGCACCAGCGTGCCGGGCGTGTTCGCGTGCGGCGACGTGATGGACAAGGTCTATCGTCAGGCGATCACCGCCGCGGGCACCGGCTGCATGGCGGCGCTGGACGCCGAACGCTTCCTGGCCGAGGCCGATTTCGAGGCGGTTGCCGAAGCAGCGGAGTGATTCGCCGACGCCGGCCCGGCGGCTCGATACCGGCGCCGGCCGGGCGGTTCCGGTTGACATAGTTGACACGGAAGCGGGGTTGTCACCGAACGCGCCCGTGACGCGACAGGTTTGCGTCGGGTTTGCGCCCGGTTCGCGGCAGCGACGCGCCACCGGCGCGGCACCCGCGCTACGCCGCGCGCCGCCGACGCGACACCTGAGCGTCCGTAACGCGGCAGGAACGCGGCGCTCAGGCATCGCGATTGCGCCGCCGACGGGTCGATATGGGGTTGTCGTCGGGAGTGGCGCCTGATCCATCGACAAGGGTAGATCAGATCAATTCCTACATTGAAAGGGGCGCCCGGGTTCGCGCCGTGCAGCTGGCGAGCCGGCTGTTGCGGGGGAGGCCCGACCGTCAACCCGATCCCCTCGACTGCCTGTAAGAGAGAGACTGAGGACAGGTTTGTGCCGGGATCCGCGGCACCGCAAGCGATACGATAGCGCCTCCAGCCTTCAGTTCGCCGCCCGGTGGATCCAGGCACAAGGCCGGGATGACGGAGCGACTGCTATCGACCCCAAGGCGGGCAATCGATACCGCTGTTGAAAACTCCAAAAGCGGCAGTTCATATGAACCTAGTGGGCCGTCCACATGCTAGGTTTAGCGGAGCAAAGCGGAAGGTAGTGAAATGCTGGCGAGCTTGGTGGTTGCCCTCACGGCGGCGGATATTCCGATGTCAGGCGATCTACCGCCAGCAGTGTCATTACAGCCGTCCTCGATTTGCGCCGCCGACAAACCGCGAGACCTCGTTAGGGTGCGAGTGTTTCCGATTGGCATGGAACGGCGCATCTTCCCGTCTCCGAACGAAATTATCGAGAAGGGCGATGGAAGCTCGATGACGCGAGCATTCTGGCAGGCCGCGATGAGCGCCAT
>DATIGZ010000232.1:0-1969 GCA_035481255.1 Sphingomonas sp.
TCGGCAGCTTCGACGCGAACGTCAGCACCACCGCCATCTGGAGGATGACGCGGAAGGTGTCGCGGATGTTGTTGGGGTGGAATTCCGCGAAGCTCTCCGCGCAATCGCCGCCCTGAAGCAGGAAGGCCTCGCCGCGCGCGACCTTGGCCAGTTCCTGCGTCAGCGCGCGCGCCTCGCCCGCGAACACCAGCGGGGGGAAGCTGGCGAGCTGCGTGGTCGCGACATCGAGCGCGGCGGTATCGGGGTAAATCGGAAGCTGACGCGCTTCGGCCGACTTCCAGCTGTCGGGGGTCCATCCCATGTCCTGCTCCAGATTGCGGACATGGACGTACCAGTCCTGATGATGCGCGATGCCGTTGGCGGCGATCTGGTTCAGGACGGCGGGAGACGCGCGCTTGCCGTCTTCCTCCCAACCCTGAACGGTCGAGCCGGGCGTGTCGAACCACGCGCCGAACGCGGCGCGGGAAAGGGAGCGTTCCTCACGGAAGCGGCGGATCTTTGAACCAGCGAGAGTCGTCATAGTGCGAGCCCCTTACCCCCGGCGGGTAAATGGAGGCAAGTGCAAAATTCACCCCGTTGGGGTAAATGTACGCTTTGGCGGCGAGGACGGTTCAGGCGGCCTTAATGCTGCCCGGTGTGATAGCTAGAACAGGCGCGCCGCCTAACGGGAGTTGCGTAGTGATCCGAGTTCTGATGCTGGCGGCGATCGCCGCGACCCCTGTGCTGGCGCAGGAGGCCGGGGACGGCAACGAGCCGCCGCAGCGGGTGCGCAGCGTGCTGCTGTACGGCGACGACCAGTGCCCAAAGGCGGAGAGTGAGGACGAGGTCGTCATCTGCTCGAAGGTTGGGGAGTCGCCCTATCGCATCCCCAAGTCGCTGCGGAAGACCGAGCCGGGGCCGGGCGGGACGAGCTGGACGCGCCGCGCCGAGCTGGTCGATGAGGTCAACCGCGTGACGCTGCCGGGCAGCTGCTCGCCGATCGGCAGTTTCGGTCACACCGGTTGCACCATGCAGATGCTGCAGCAATGGCGCGCCGAGCGGACGGCGAAGAAGGCCGAGGAAGCCGCGATCCCGGGCGGCGAAGAGTAGCGCCTACTGCCCGAAGCCGGGTTCGGACGCCCGCGCGATCGCTTCGCGCGCGGCGGCGAACAGGGCGCCCGACTTCGCCTCGCACTCGCGCTGTTCATAGACCGGGTCGCTGTCGGCGACGATCCCTGCGCCCGCGGTGACGTGCATCGTCCCGTCCTTCACGATCGCGGTGCGCAGCACGATGCAGCTGTCCATCGACCCGTCGGGAGAGAAATAGCCGACACCGCCCGCATAGGGACCGCGCTGGTCGCGCTCCAGCTCCGCGATGATCTCGCATGCGCGCACCTTGGGCGCGCCGCTGACGGTGCCGGCGGGGAAACCCGCGAACAGCGCGTCGAGCGCGTCGGCGTCCGGGCGCAGCTTGCCCACCACGTTCGACACGATGTGCATGACGTGGCTGTAGAATTCGACGGTATAGCTGTCGGTGACCTTGACCGTCCCGGCCTCCGCCACGCGCCCGGTATCGTTGCGGCCGAGATCGAGGAGCATGAGGTGCTCGGCGCGCTCCTTGGGATCGGCGAGCAGGCTGACGCGGTTGGCCTCATCTTCCTCGCGCGACTTTCCACGAGGACGCGTTCCGGCGATCGGGCGGATCGTCACCTCGCGATCGCGAACGCGGACGAGGATTTCGGGGCTGGAACCGGTGAGCGCGAAGCCGGGCAGGTCGAGGAAATAGAGGAAGGGTGAGGGGTTCACCCGGCGCAGCGCGCGATAGAGCTCGATCGGGGGCAGCGCGAAGGGCGCGGTGAAGCGCTGGGCAAGCACCACCTGGAAGATATCGCCCGCGGTGATGTAATCCTTGGCCCGCCCGACCATCGCCGCATAGTCGGCGGCGGGGATCGTCGGCTGCGCGACGACCTCGCCAGCGTCGGCGGGGACC
>DATIGZ010000233.1:0-4727 GCA_035481255.1 Sphingomonas sp.
AGCGTGTGCTGGTCGCGGTCAGCGAACTGGCGGGGTCGGACGCGTTGGTCCGCGCCGCCAAGCGGCTTGCCGATGCGTTACGCGCGCCGTGGCAAGCAGTCTATATCCGCACACCGCGCGCTGAGGGGTTCGACGAGGCGCAGAAACGCCGGATCGCCGATACGCTGCGTCTTGCCGCCAGCCTGGGGGCAACGATCGCGACGGTGCCCGCCGAAAAGGTGATCGACGGACTGGGCGAGCATATCCGCATGACGCGCACGACCCAGCTGGTCATCGGCAAGTCGGTGCGAAGCTGGTGGTTCGAGTTGCGCCATGGGTCGGTGGTCAGCACGATACTACGCACCAGCGAAGGACTAGCGGTGCATGTGATCCCGGCGGCGGTGTCAGGCGAGAGCGCCTCACCGACCCCGCGCCTGCCCGGCCGCTGGGGCAGCCCGAGCACCTATGCCGCGGTGGCCGCACTCGTGGCCGGCGCCACGTTGCTCGGCAAGCTCGCCGAGCCGCTGATCGGCCGCGGCGGCGTCGATCTCATCTACCTGCTGCCGGTGATCCTCGCCTCCGGCCGCTACGGCCTCCGTCCCGGCCTGCTCACCGGCATCGCATCGGCGCTGGCGTATAATTTCTTCTTCCTGCCGCCGGTCCACAGCTTCACGATCACCGACCCGCAAAGCCTGCTGACGATGTTCGTGCTGATCGGCATCGCGGCGTTCACCGCCAACCTTGCCGGGCGACTGAAGGCGCGCGCCACACTGGGCGCCCGCAGCGCGCAGGAGAATGCCGCGGTCGCCGCGTTCGGCCAGACGCTGGCGCGCGTGTCGGACTGGCAGACGACCAGCCAGCTCGTCTGCGAGGAGATGGCGCGGCTGCTGGAAGTCAACGTCATCCTGCTCCACGAACGCGGAAGCGAGCTGGTGCGTGCCGGCGCCTCTCCCGACACCGGCCCGCTGGGCCCGGTCAATCAGGCCGCGGCGGAATGGACCATGAAGCGCGGTGACCCAGCCGGCGCGGGAACCTCGACGCTCAACGCCGCCGACTGGCAGTTTCATCCGCTGAAGACCGCGCTGGGTGTGCTCGCCGTGGTCGGCCTCTCGCGGGACGACGGACGCGAGCCGGTGACGGCCGACCGCGCGGTGTTGCTCTCGACGCTGCTCGGCCAAGCCGCGCTCGCGCACGAACGCCTCAAGCTCGAAAGCGAAGTGCGTCAGGTGTCGGTGCTCAAGGAACGCGACCGGCTGCGTGCCGCGCTGCTCTCGTCGATCGGGCATGATCTGCGGACGCCGCTGACCTCGGTCGCCACCGCGATCGAGGGACTGGGGGTCGAGCAGCCCGAGTCCCCCGCGCTGCCGGTCGCGCGGATGGAGGTCGCACGCCTGCGCCGTTTCCTCGACAATCTGCTCGACATGGTCCGCATCGATTCCGGAGCGCTCAAGCTCGCGCCCGAACCGATCGACCTGACCGACGCGGTGGGCAGCGCCGTGCACGATCTCAAGGACCTGTTTCGCGGCCGCCATATCGACCTCAAGGTTCCGGCCAACCTGCCCTTCGTCACCGCCGATCCGACCCTGCTTCACCATATCCTCATCAACCTGCTCGCCAATGCCGCCCAGCATGGCGGGGAGAGCGGCCGGATCACAATCGAAGGATCACGCACCCCCGACGCGGTGCTGCTCGCGATCCGCGACGAGGGACAAGGGCTGGAACCGGGAATGGAAGCCCGGATCTTCGAGACCTTTGCTCAGGGCCGCGGAAGCGACCGGCAGGGCGGCAGCGGCCTTGGCCTCGCGATCGTCAAGGGCTTCGCCGACGCGATGGAGATCGGCGTGCGCGCGAACAATGGCGCCGATGGCGGCGCGGTGTTCACCCTCACCTTCCCCAACCACCTCGTCCACATCGGCGAGGCGAGCGCCAGCGTCTAGGGGTGGACGTGGCCCGCCGCGATGGCGGCGATGGCCCCGCCGGCGATACCGAGACCATAGGGGATCGGCCCGCGGCGCTTGAGCGAGACCATTCCCGACCGCAGCAACGCCGGCTCGGGAATGACGCGGCGAAAGAAGATGAAGAGCAACGCGATCGCCGCTCCCAGAAGCGCGACCGCACCGATCAGCCATGCGGCACCGGTGATGTCGAACCACAACGCGATCGCCGCCAGTAACTTGACGTCGCCCCCGCCCAGCCAACGCGCGCCAAAAGCGAGGATGCCCAGCGCCAGCACGGCAAGGAACACCGTCGCGTTCTGCCACAGCGTCGAATCCACCCCCCTGACAAGTGCGTAAACCGGGAAGAGCAGGAAGATCGCTACCGGAAACACGTTCGAGATGCGGAGCTGGTACACATCCTGCACAGCCGCGGCTGCCAGCAACAGCATCACCGCCACCAGCACCACCGTAGTGATCATTGAGTCCCCTTCTTTACATCGGCCAGATCAGCCAGCAGCGCGCTTGGCTCGTTCACATAATAAGGACTGACATCGACGGCCTGCGCCAGCATCGCGCGCGCAAGCTCAGTCCGACCGGCACGCAGCGCACCCTTGGCGGCAAGGGTCAGGCGAGATGCCCAGGCGCGGTCGTCGTCGACGCCCTGCCGCCGCCGCGGCGGATTCCCGCGCGCACCTTCAGCCAGATCGATATTGTTGATGATGCGCCGGTCACCCGGAGTGGCACGCAGCGCCGCGCGCAAGTCGTCGAGCGCGTCGTCATAGCGGCCCTGCTCGATCCGCGCATAGGCACGGTTGTTGAGCGTGACCCCATTGTCCGGCCGCAACTTCAGCGACAACGCGAAAGCCTGCTCACTCTCGTCCCAGCGCTTCGCGCGCGCGAATACCACGCCCAGCATCTGCCCGCTTTGCCAGCTCGCGCAACGCGGTGCCGTCCCGCTCAGCGCATCGAGCGCCCGCGCATCGCCCAGCCGCGCCGCGGCGATACCGAAATCGCGGACATACTCGCACCGCTCGGGCTTCGCCGTGCGGAGCGCGTCGAAGATGCGTAACGCTTCCGGCGATGCGCCGGTGGCGAGCGCGAACTGCCCGCGCACGTCGGCGACAGCCTCCGCCTCATCCGGGCTCCCCGGCACCGGGAGACGAGCCAGCATGATCTCCGCCTGAATCAGCCGGCCGGCGCGGATGGCGGCGGCGATGACGGGAAGATCCCCGGCCGATGACGCATGGACCGGCGTGCACAGGGCGAGCGCGATACCTGCCGTCGTGCAGGCCGCTCTCCGCCTCATGTCCGGCGCGCCCGCATCAGCGGCGCCAGCGCATCCGCACCGATCAAGATCTGGACCCGATCAACGCGTGTGCTTTCCTCGATCCGCGCGGCGAACGGCAAGCCGCGCAATAGCCGCTCACCCAGTTCGCGCCTTTGCGCGGGCACGAGAATACGGCTGCGCTTCAGCGTGAAGGCAGCATCGCCGATTTCCACTCCGGTGAAACCGCGCTTTGCCAGTAATGCCGCGGTCTGCCGCGCGACGCCGCGCCGACCGACCGCGTTGACGACGCGTGGGGGACGATTGCCGCTCGCCGCGATCTGCGCCGGGGCAGCCGCACGAGGCTCAGCGACGGATGCCTGTTGCGGCATCGTCACCACCAAGGTCGCCCGCTCGGATTGCTTGATCAGCCGGATATTGGGTTCCGTCGGCGGCGGCACCGCTGCCACGACGACGCTCGAGGGCTGCGCGGCAGGCGCCTGAGCTGCTTCGACCGGGGCGTCGGGCAGCGCGACCCGCATATCCGCCATCAACTGATCGGCATCGGCATGCCGTTTCTGGACGCGGAGAAACGCCGCGAAATTCTGATAGATGCGCGGATTGCGCGGGGCGAGCGCCAGGGCTTCCTGATAGTAACGATCGGCCAGATCGTTCCGCCCGAGCAACTCGTAGCTGATCGCCAGCCCCTCCAGCGCCTGACTGTTCGCGGGGTCCAGCCGCAGCACACGGCGATAGGCCGCAACCGCCAGCCCATATTGTCCGCGCGCGACCAGCGCATTGCCGGCCGCGACGCTGGTCTGCCCGACGGCCACACCACCCACCGGCCGGATACCCGACAGGCGGGGCGAACTGGCACAGCCGTTGAGCAGCCCGAACAGGGCCAGCGCGGCGTACAGCGGACGAACAGCCGGCATCGTCATCCTCCCCCGGACATCGCGGGCATCAGGTCGCGCACGACACGGATCGCGGCGGGTAGCATCAGCACACCGATCATCACCGGCAGCATACATGCCACCAGCGGGATCGACAGCAGCACCGGCAGCCGGTGCGCCTTCTCTTCAGCGGCCAGCCGCCGCCGCTCGCGCATTTCGGCGGCATAGACGCGCAGCGTCTTGCCGATACTCGACCCCAGCCGGTCGGACTGGATCACCAGCGTCACGAAGGACCGGATCTGATCAACCCGCGCGCGCTCACCCATCCGGTGCAGCGCGTCCTCGCGGCTGCGCCCGGCGCGCAGTTCCAGCACCACCCCGGCGAGCAGCTTCGCGACCAGCGGGTGCGAGTGCATCATCTCCCGACCGACGCGGTCGAACGCTGCCTCCAGCCCCAGTCCCGCCTCGACGCAAACGAGCATCAGGTCCAACGCGTCGGGGAAGTCGCGGACCAACCGCTCGCGCCGCCGATCCGCCCGCGCGCGGACGAACAAGGTCGGGAGATAAAGGCCAAGCAACGCCAGCACGGCGCCGATCACATAGAGCTGAACCAGCGACCCGGTGCGCCCGGTCAGCGTCGCGAACACCACGAAC
>DATIGZ010000234.1:0-4999 GCA_035481255.1 Sphingomonas sp.
GCGCTGCTGCGCGCGGCGTGCGAGCGTGTCGGGGTGACGATCCTGCCGGGTGCGGATGCTCGGCCCCATGACGGCGATGGAAGCCTCGAGCGGATCGTGCTTGCGGACGGCGAAGCGGTGACCGGGGACCTCTTCGTCGACGCGGACGGTGCGCTGGTCGGCCTGCTCGATCCGCAGGGCGCGGCGTCGGACAATGTCTTTTGCGATCGCGTCATCCGCGGATCGGCCGCGCCGCTCGATCCGCTCCCGCTCTACAGCCGCGTCGCCGCGCATGACGCGGGCTGGGCGGCGCTGATCCCGCTTGGCGACCGGCTGGCGGTGGAGATCGCCTATGCCGGCGCGCGCATGTCCGACGATAGCGCGCGCGCGGTGCTGGCGCGGATCGCGGGTCGTCCGGTCGAAGCCGGCGAAACCGAACCGGTCCGCGCGACCCGGCGCGCGCGTCCATGGGTTTCGAACTGCGTCGCGATCGGCCGCGCGGCGGGCGCCGCGCCGTTGCTCGACGGCGCGGAGCTGCTGCTGCTCCAGCTCGCCGTGGCCCAGCTTGTCCTGCTCTGGCCGATCGACCGGTCCGCGATGCCCGAGGCCTTGATCTACAATGAGGAGCTGGCGGGATCGCACGCGCGCGTCGGCGACTTCACCGCGCAGCATTTTCGTCTCAACGCCCGCAACGGCGAGCGGTTCTGGGATGACGCCCGCGCCGCGCCGGTCTCGGCCGAGCTGGCGGGCAAGATCGACCTGTTCGCCGCGCGCGGCATGTTCGCGCACTTCAATCATGAGGCGCATGTCGAGGACGGCTGGGCACTGTGCATGGCGGGGCATGGCGTCGTGCCGCGCAGCTTCGATCCGCAGGCCTCCCTCGTCGCCGATCAGGCGCTGATGGCCGAATTCCAGCGGCAGCTGCGCGCGGTCGCCGTCGATGTGCGCGGCATGGAGACGCATGCCGGGGCGCTCGCCCGCATCCGGAGCGGCGGAGGTTGAGCGCGCGCGCGGTCCGCCGCATCGTCATCGTCGGCGGCGGCAGCGCCGGGTGGATGACCGCCGCGGCGCTCGGCCGCGCGCTGTCCGGGCACAGCCACGCCATCACCCTGATCGAATCCGAGGCGATCGGCACGGTCGGCGTCGGCGAGGCGACGGTGCCGCCGATCCTTGAGTTCAACCGCTACCTGCGCATCGATCCCGCCGAATTCCTGCGCGAGACCAGCGGGTCGATCAAGCTGGGCATCCAGTTCGACGGCTGGGGCGGCGCGGACAATCGCTACTTTCACCCCTTCGGCTTCTTCGGCGTTGAGATGTCGGGGATCCATTTCCATCATTTCTGGCTGCGCCATGTGGCGGCGGGCGGAAGCCGCGACCATTCCGAATATAATCTCGAAACCATGGCCGCGCGCGCGGGCCGCTTCGCGCCGGTGACGCGGAGCGGACCGGTCAATCACGCGGTGCATTTCGATGCCTCGCTCTACGCCCGCTTCCTGCGTGGGCGGGCAGAGGCATCGGGCGTCACCCGGATCGAGGGCAAGGTCGCTCATGTCCGGCTCGATCCCGAGGACGGGTTTATCGAGGCGCTGACGCTCGACGACGGACGCAGCGTCGAGGGCGACCTGTTCGTCGATTGCTCGGGCTTCCGGGGCCTGCTGATCGAGGGGGCGCTGGAGACGGGATATGAATCCTGGAACCGCTGGCTGCCCTGCGACAGCGCGGTGGCGATGCCCGCCGCGTCCGGTGGCGATCCTCCACCCTTCACCCGCTCCACAGCGTGTGAGGCGGGCTGGCAATGGCGCATCCCGCTCCAGCACCGCGACGGCAATGGCTATGTCTATTCGAGCGCGCATCTCGAGCATGACGAGGCGGCCCGGCTGCTGAGCGAACGCCTGCCCGGCGCGGCGCTCGCCGAGCCGAACCGGCTGCGCTTCACCGCGGGGCATCGCCGCAAGATCTGGAACCGCAACTGCGTGGCGATCGGCCTTGCCGGCGGCTTCCTCGAACCGCTCGAATCGACCTCGATCCACCTGATCCAGACGACGATCATCCGGCTGCTCGCGCTGCTTCCGCGCGACGGGATCGATCCCAATGTCGTCGCGCGCTTCAACCGCGATGCGCTGCACGAGTATCAGACGATCCGCGATTTCGTGATCGCGCATTATGCGCTGGCCGGACGCGACGATACGCCATTCTGGCGCGATGTCGCCGCGGCGGGAATGCCCGACAGCCTCTCCGAGCGGATCGAGGCGTTCCGTGCCACCGGCAACATCCTGTTCGAGCCCGGCGATCTGTTCGGCCCGACCAACTGGTATTGCGTGCTCACCGGGCAGGGCGTGTGGCCGGCAAGCTGGCACCCGGTCGCCGACGGGCTGCCTGCGGCCGAACTCGCAGCGCGGCTCGCTGCGCTCAGGGGGCGGGTCGCCGAGCAGCTCGCCGAGCTGCCGCCGCACATCGAATTCCTGCGTCGCTTATCCGTTTAGTTCGGCGACGACGTCATAGGCGTCACCGCGATAATAGCTCTGCGTGAACTCGGCGGTGCGTCCGTCGGCGAGAAATCCGCGCCGCTCGATGAACAACCCCGGCGCGCCCGGCTCGACGCCCAGCACTTCGGCCTGCTCCTCGGTGAACGCCACCGCGCGCAGCCGCTGAAGCGCGCGCACGGGCAAATGCCCGGCCGCTTCCAGCGCCTCGTAGAGCGACGCGCCGACCTGCTCGACCGAGGGCAGGCAGTAAGCCGGGATCGTCGCATATTCGAGCGCCATCGACGTGTCGTCGGCATAGCGGATGCGGTGGAAGCGATAGACCAGCGAGCCGGGCGAGAGGCCCAGCGACAGCGCCTCCTCGGGCGTCACGGCGCCGGCGGTCTTGCTGACCCATTTGCTGTGCGGCCGCCGCCCGCGCGACACCATGTCCTGCGAGAAGGAGGTGAGCTTGGAGAAGCTCTTCTCGACGCGCGGCCGGGTGACGAAGGTGCCCGCGCCGCGCCGCCGCGCGACGATGCCATCGCCGACCAGCCCGTCGATTGCCTTGCGCACCGTGATGCGCGAAACGTCGAATTCCTCGGCCAGATCGCGCTCGGTCGGGATCGCCTCCTCGGCCTTGACGATCTTCGCCTCGATCGCGTCGCGCAGGATCTTCTGAAGCTGGAGGTAGAGCGGGGTCGGGTCTTCCTTCTGGAGCGGACCTGTACGTTCGATCAGCGACAAGGGATGTTGCTCCACCTTCAGCCGCGCCGGCGATAATACCAGTGCGATGCCACCATGTGTTGCATTGGTATCGCAGCGTCAATCGTTAGCGCGCACAACCGGTGCCGAAAGCCCGCGATGGATCGCGCGGGTGAGCGCATGGTCCGGCGTATCCTGCGACAGCTCCCACACCATCACCCCGCCGGCCTTCGCCTTGGCGAGCCGCCCCTTGGCCTCGATCGTCGCCGGGCTGTTGTGCGTGATGTAGCGGCATCCGGCACAGGCCTTGCCGATCACATCGTCCTTTGCGGCGTCGGGATGCGCGGCGGCGAGCTCGCGATAGGACCAATTGGGCTTCTCGCCGCCAAAGCCATAGCCGTAAAAGGGCACGCCCAGCACCAGCCGTTCGCGCGACACTCCGCGCGCCAGCCACAGGTCCAGATCGCGCCGCGCCATCGCATAGCTCGAATGTTCCGCTCCGGCCGGTCCCCAGCTTGGCCCGATCGCGTCATAGGACATCACGTTGACCAGATCGAAATAGGGGATCGACCCGATCGGGATCATCCCGCCTTCATAGGATGCGGTGGCGCAGGTCAGCAGCTTGCCGCGCGCCTTGAGGGCCTTGGACAGGGTTTCGATGAAGGGGGCATAGTTGCCCGCCCGGTCGATCGCGGTGAGCAGTTCTCCCTCGAGATCGATGTCGACGCCGTCGAGGCCAAGCTGATCGGCGAGCGCGACGAGCGCGGCTGCGGTTTCGGCGCGCTTGCCGGGGGCGAGCAGCGCCTGCCAGTCGCCCGAACAGCCCGGGATGACCCCACCGCCGACCGATACCAGCACCTTCGCGCCGCCCCTCCGCAGTCGGGTGACGGCCGTTTGCAGCGATTCGACTGTTACGCGCGACCCGAATGCGCCGGTCATACAGGTCATTTCGCCGTCGCGGACGAAGGCTCCTTCCGCATCGGGATTGGCGAAGGACAGGTTGAAATGGGTGTAGCTGGGCAGGTGCGTGCGTTCGATCGACAGCTCAAGCCCCTTGAAGATGGCGAGATAGCCGACGGTCACCGGCTTTGCGGTGCGCGCTGTCGCCGGGCCGGGCCATAGTATCAATATGAAACCAATTGCCACTCCACACATCCAGTGCGCCAGCGCGATCCGCTTCATTTCTTTAAACTCCCCTTGTGAACAGCGTGTTGCGAAACAGCGTTGACCCTGCGAAACGAGCATGACAAATTGAATACAAATTGTCGAGCGGGAGAGAGTGATGCGTAGGTCGGGCTGGGCGATGATCGCCACTTTGATGATTGCGGCGCCCGCCGCCGCCCGCGCGGAGACGCCGGCACAGGCCGCGCTCGATCATCTCGCGGACTCGCTCGGCTACCGGTTCGAGGTGGTCGACAACCAGCCGCAATGCCCGGCGGGCCAGCAGGGCTGCTTTCTCTCGACGATCACGCTGACGATTCCCGAAACCTTGCCCGCGGCACTGCCCGGGAAGGGCCTGTCGCTCTATTTCAGCTTCGTCACTCAACTGCCGATGATCGAAAGCGACATCTTCGATCTCGAGCTGGTCAACGGCGACCTGCAGCGGCTGACGCTCAAGCCCGGCGCGATGCTCCGGCCCGGCTCGACCCATGTCGTCAAGCTGTGGGGCACCGGCAAGTTCTTCTCCAGGGCGTTCCCGATGCCCAACGCCTATCTGACCGCTGACGGCCTCAGGGCGCGGACGATCGCGGCGTCGCGCGCGAAGATCGACCCCGAAACCGGTCTCGAAGTGCTGCCCTTCGTCGCGCCGATGACCAATGAGGCGAAGCTCGCCAACAAGGGCGGCGCCGACC
>DATIGZ010000235.1:0-2582 GCA_035481255.1 Sphingomonas sp.
GTTGAACTTGTCGGTCGAGAAATACTCGCTCGGCAGCGTCAGGACGATGAAGGCGGTGAGGGCGGTGACCTTGATCGCCACCAGGATGGCGTTGACGCGGGCGCTTTCGGTGGTGCCGACCATCAGCAGCCAGGTGATGAGCAGCGCGATCACGACGGCGGGAAGGTTGATGAAGCCGCCTTCGATACCGCCGAGCGCGAGAGGTGCGCCTGCGAGGAAGGCGGGCAACTGGATGCCCAGGAACTCGTTCAATATGGTGCCGCTGAAATAGCCGGACCACCCGACCGACACCGCCGATGCGGCGACGGCATATTCGAGGACGAGCGCCCAGCCGACCGTCCAGGCGAGCACCTCGCCCATCGTCGAATAGGTATAGGTATAGGCTGATCCTGCGACGGGGATCATCGCAGCGATTTCCGCGTAGCAGAGCGCGGCGACGATACAGATCGCGCCGGCGATCGCGAAGGCGAGCATCAAGCCGGGGCCGGCCTTCTGCGCGCCGGCGGCGGTCAGCACGAAGATGCCGGTGCCGATGACGCAGCCGATGCCGAACAGGGTGAGCTGAAACCAGCCCAGCGAACGGTGGAGCGATTTCTTCTCGGCAGTGGCTAGAATGGCGTCGAGTGGCTTTACGCGCCCGAATATCATGCAACTTCCCCCAATGCGGCGTGGCTCTTGCCCTGCTGCCGCTGATACGAAAGCCGGGAGCCTAGTCGGAAAATGGGATGGCGCAATCCCCCAGTGTAACGCTTTATCGCGCCAGCATTGGTCCCAAAGGCCGGCCGGCGAAGATGTGGACATGGAGGTGAGGCACTTCCTGTCCGCTGTTCAGGCCGACATTGGCGAGCAGGCGATAGCCCGGCTCGACCGCGTCGGCCTCACGCGCGACGATGCCGACCGCGCGGACGAAACCCGCGATTTCCGCGTCGGAGGCGCGCGCGGAGAAATCGTCCCACGACACATAGGGTCCGGTCGGGATCACCAGCAGATGCGTGGGCGCGAGCGGGTTGATGTCGTGAAAGGCGATCGCGAAGGCGTCCTCATAGACGCGCTTCGACGGGATCTCGCCGCGCAGGATCTTCGCGAAGATGTTCTGGTCGTCATAGGGCTTGGTCGCGTCGATCGGCATCGTTTCAGGCTCCTGCTGGCCGGCTGGCCTTTTCGTCGATTCCCGAAATGCCCTCGCGGCGGGCAAGCTCGGCACGGACGTCGTCGAGCGAGAGGCCCGAATCCGCGAGCAGGACGAGGAGGTGGAAGATCAGGTCCGCGGCCTCGCCCTTCAGGCCCTCGCGATCGTCCTGCACCGCGGCGATCGCGGCCTCGACCGCTTCCTCGCCCAGTTTCTGCGCGATCTTGGCGCGGCCTTTCGCCGTCAGCTTTGCGACATAGGAAGTTGCGGGATCGCCGGTGCGGCGCTCGCGGATCACGGCTTCGAGCGTGTCGAGAATGTCAGCGGCCATGGGGAGGGCAGTCCTCCAGCGGCGTGGCGCTGTCAATCCTTGCGGTTGTTGCGGGCGCGGCGGCGCATCGCGCGCTGGGCGAGCCAGATGCCGCCCGCGGCCATCCCGGCGAGGGCGAGGTCGGACAGTTCGGGCATCGTGCGGCGCGTCACCTCTCCGCTATGCGCGGCGAGCGCGGGCGCAGCGGCGAGCAGCGAAAGAGTCAGGGCGCGGAGCATCGGGCCGGTGTACCTCGAGCCCCGCTGCGAAAGCGTTAATTGTGGCTGCGTACCGGAATGCCCGCAGCGGCGAGCGCGGCATGCGCGTCGGCGATGCTGGCCTCGCCGAAATGGAAGATCGACGCGGCGAGGACGGCGCTGGCATGGCCGTCGCGGATGCCGGCGACGAGGTGGTTGAGATTGCCCACCCCACCCGAAGCGACGACGGGCACGATCACCTGATCGGCGATCGTGCGGATCAGATCGAGGTCATAGCCGTCGCGGGTGCCGTCCCGGTCCATCGAGGTGAGCAGCAGTTCGCCCGCGCCGAGCTTGGCGAGGTGAAGCGCGTGCTCGACCGCGTCGATGCCGGTCGGCTTGCGGCCGCCATGGGTGAAGACTTCCCAGCGCCCTTCAGCCACACGGCGCGCATCGACCGAGGCGACGACACACTGGCTGCCGAAGCGCTCGGCGATCTCGCTGACCACTTCGGGTCGGGTCACTGCGGCGGAATTGACCGCTACCTTGTCCGCCCCGGCGAGGAGGAGCGCGCGCGCGTCCTCGGCGGAGCGAACGCCGCCGCCGACGGTGACGGGCATGAAGCACACCTCGGCGGTGCGGCGCACCACGTCGATGATCGTGCCGCGCGCCTCATGGCTGGCGGTAATGTCGAGGAAGCACAGTTCGTCGGCGCCAGCAGCGTCATAGGCCCGCGCCTGCTCGACCGGATCGCCCGCGTCGCGCAGGTTCACAAAGTTCACGCCCTTGACGACGCGGCCGTTGGCGACGTCGAGACAGGGGATGACGCGCGCGCGAACGGTCATGCTGCCGCTTTCAGCGCCTCGGCGAGGTCGAGGCGTCCGTCGTAAAGCGCACGGCCGGTGATGACGCCTTCGATGCCGGGCTTGCCGACAAGGGCATGGAT
>DATIGZ010000236.1:0-1786 GCA_035481255.1 Sphingomonas sp.
GACCTGGACCGGGTTCTTCAGCCTCGGCTTCCTGTTTCGCCTGCCACTGTTCCTGATCGGCTTTCCGCCCGCGATGGTCTTCTTCGTCGCCGGGGTGAATCTCGTCTATCAATTCTGGATCCATACCGAGGTGATCGGGCGGATGCCGCGCTGGTTCGAGGCGGTGATGAACACGCCGTCGCACCACCGCGTCCACCACGCGACCAATCCCCGCTATCTCGATCGCAACTATGCCGGCGTGTTCATCGTCTGGGATCGCTTGCTCGGCACCTTCGAACCCGAACGCGACGACGACCGGCCGCGCTACGGCATCGTCCACAACCTGCCCGACTTCAATCTGATCCGCGCGGCGTTCCATGAATGGTGGGGCATCGCCAGGGACGTGTGGACGGCACCGGGATTGCGAGCTCGGCTCGGCTATATGTTCGGGCCGCCGGGATGGAGCCACGACGGCAGCCGCGATACATCCGAGAAGATAAAGGCGCGCTGGCTGGCGAGTCGGCAAGCGTCCGCCGTCGCGGACGACGGCACCGGCCGGCTCCCCCACCCCGATCATGCGGGTGGCCGGGCGGGGGAGCGGGCCGGGATCGCATAAGCAAGAATCGGGGGCTGCAGTGGAAGAAGCCGACATCGTCGTCATCGGCGCCGGATCCGGGGGCAGCGCCGCCGCGGGCCGCCTGAGCGAGGACGGGAAATACAGCGTGGCGGTGCTCGAGGCGGGCGGACGCAACACCGGCTTTCGCACGCTGATGCCCGGCGCGATCGCGATGCAGACGCCCGTGACCAACTGGGCGTATGAGACGGTGCCCCAGCCCGGCCTCAACGGCCGCCGCGGCTACCAGCCGCGCGGCAAGGGGCTGGGCGGATCAAGCGCGATCAACGCCATGCTCTATGTCCGCGGCAACCCGTGGGACTATGACAATTGGGAAGCGTTGGGCGCGACCGGCTGGAGCTGGGCCGACGTACTGCCGGTGTTCAGGCGCAGCGAAGCGAACGAGCGCGGCGCCGATCCGTGGCATGGCGGCGACGGCCCGCTTCAGGTGAGCGACCAGAGCTTCGTCCATCCCGGCAGCCTGGCCTTTGTCGATGCCGCGGCCTCGCTCCAGATTCCGCGCAACGACGATTTCAACGGCGTGCGCCAGGAAGGCGCCGGTATCTATCAGGTGACGCAGAAGGGCGGCGAGCGCTGGTCCGCCGCGCGCGGCTATCTGACCGAGCGGCCCAATCTGGAGATCCTGTGCGACACGATCGTCGAACGCCTGCTGTTCGAGGATGGCCGCGTTTGGGGCGTCGCCTATTCGCGCGGCGGGCAATCGAAGATGATTCGCGCGCGCCGCGCGGTGGTGCTGGCCGGCGGAGTGTTCGGGACCGCGCAGCTCCTGATGCTGTCGGGCATCGGGCCGGGCGCGCATTTGCGGGAACAGGGTCTGACAGTGCGAATTGATCGGGCGGAGGTGGGGGGCAATCTGCAGGACCATCTCGACTATGTCGCGGCGTTCGAGACCAAAGGCAGCCTGTTCCTCGGCCGGTCGCTGATCGGGTCGCTCAAAGGTCTGGGCGCGATGGCGCGCTGGTTCCGCAGCCGAAGCGGACCCATGACGTCACCTTTTGCCGAAGCCGGCGCGTTCCTGCGCACCGACCCGGGCCTGCCCGCGCCCGACATCCAGCTCCACTTCCTCGTCGCGATCGTCGAGGATCACGGACGCGCGAAGGTCAAGGCGCATGGCTATAGCTGTCACGCCTGCGTGCTGCGGCCCGAGAGCCGCGGAACGGTGCGGCTCGCCTC
>DATIGZ010000237.1:0-1539 GCA_035481255.1 Sphingomonas sp.
GTACGGCCGCAGCTTCGAAGATCCCGACGGGCACATCTTCGAACCGATGTTCATGGACATGGAGGCCGCGATGGCCGCCTTCCCCGACGGCCCGGCGCACGAACCGGCCTGACCCCCGCCCCCCAGGAGAGATGCCATGACCCGCATGACGACCTGCATCTGGAGCAACTATACCGCCGAGGATCAGGCGGCGTTCTACACCTCACTGATCCCCGACAGCCGCATCGTCCGCACCGAACGGACCCCGATCGACACGCCCAGCCAGAAAGCCGGCGACGTCATCCTGGTCGAGATCGAGATGGCCGGGCACCGCTATCTGCTGCTCAATGGCGGCCCGATGTTCCAGCATAGCGAGGCGATGAGCTTCATCATCCACACCCCCGATCAGGCCGAGACCGACCGGCTGTGGAACGCGATCACCGCCGATGGCGGCGCGGAAAGCATGTGCGGCTGGTGCAAGGACAAATGGGGGGTGAGCTGGCAGATCACGCCGGACCGGCTGATGCAGCTGGTGTGGGACAATCCCGACAAGGCCGCGGCGCAACGCGCGATGCAGGCGATGATGACGATGCAGAAGATCGACATCGCCCGAATCGAAGCCGCCGCCACTGGCACCGCCTGACCGGAGACCGAGCATGTCGTTTCAGGCATATTTGGACACGATCGAGCAGAAGACCGGCAAGACCCCCGCCGACCTGCGCGCAATGGGCCGCGAGCGGGCCTGGACGGACGGCGACACGCTCGCCGCCGGGGTCAAGCCGATGGCGATCGTCGCGACGCTGAAAGATGAGCTGGGGCTTGGCCATGGCCACGCCATGGCGGTCGTCGCGCTGCTCAAGGGGCATCGCAAGGAAGGCGACGCCTGAACCGACCCGAACAAGGAGAGGCAAGATGACCGTCGAGATTACCGGGTTCGATTGGGTGCCCGATTTCGCCAAGGGTTTCGTCCGCGACCTGCGCCCGCGCTGGGCGTGCGCGGAGATCGGACTGCCCTATGACATGCGGCTAATGGACCCGCGCAACCGGCCCGCCGACTATTTCAGCGAACAACCCTGGGGACAGGTCCCCGCTTTGGTCGATGGCGACGTCCATCTGTTCGAGAGCGGCGCGATCCTGTTGCATCTGGGCGAGCGCGACGAACGGCTGTTGCCGCGCGACCCACAGGCGCGCGCCGATGCGCAAAGCTGGCTGTTCGCCGCCTATAACAGCGTCGAGCCGATGCTGTTCGAACTCGGCAATGTCGAGATTTTCTCGGCGGGCGAACAATGGGCGGAGCTGCGCCGACCGTCGCTGATCGCGGATATCGAAGCGAAGCTCGACCGGCTTGCCGCCGCGATGGGCGAGCGCGAGTGGCTGGCGGGGAGGTTCAGCATCGCCGACATCGCGATGGCGACGGTGCTGCGGCAGGCGGAGGGCAGCGGCCTGCTCGACGACCGCCCGGTGCTGCTAAGCTATCTCGAACGGGCGATCGCCCGCCCGGCATTCAAGGCCGCGCTGTCCGCGCAACTCGCCGATTTCAAACCCGAACACGCCCCGGCG
>DATIGZ010000238.1:0-7448 GCA_035481255.1 Sphingomonas sp.
TGCTCAATCTCTCCACCGGAAAGGAGAACAAGGCGACGACCGAGGGCAAGGGCACCGTCTATTTCGGCGAGGCGGAATTCGTGGCGCAGGAAGAGATGGGGCGCCGCACCGGTTACTGGTGGTCGCCGGATGACAAACGCATCGCCATCCAGCGCTTCGACGAGGCGCCGGTCGGCATCGTGAGCCGCGCGGCGATCGGCGCCGAGGGCACCCGGGTCTATGACCAGCGCTATCCCAAGGCGGGCACGGCGAATGTGCTGGTCGAGTTGTACGTCATCAACCCGGACGGCAGCGGCAAGGTGAAGGTCGATCTCGGCACCGAGACCGACATCTACCTCGCCCGCGTCGACTGGACTCCAGACGGCAAGACCCTGCTGGTCCAGCGCCAGAACCGCGCGCAGACCGTGCTCGACATGCTCGCGGTCGATCCTGCCACGGGCCAGTCGCGCGTGCTGTTCAGCGAGAAGTCGGGCGAGCGGAGCTGGGTTAACCTGTCCGACGCTTATCGCCCGCTCAGGGACGGCAGCCTGATCTGGTGGTCCGAGCGTGACGGTCACGGCCATCTCTATCGGTTCAAGGACGGCAACTGGACCCAGCTCACCCGCGGCGAGTGGGAGGTGTTCGATCTGGTCGGGGTGGATGAGGCCAAGGGGCGCGTGACCTTCCTCGGCAACAAGGATGGTGTGCTCGAACGGCATCTCTACACCGTCGACCTGAACAAGCCGGGCACGGTCACGCGGCTGAGCGAGCCGGGCTATTGGCACGCGGCGAACGCCAACGGCGCCGCCAGCCGGATCATCGTCACCCGCTCAAGGGGCGATCAGCCGTCGCAGGTGATGCTGACCGACGCGGCGGGCAAGCGCCTCGCCTGGGTCAACGAGAACAAGGTCGCGGGCGACCACCCCTATGCCCCGTACATCGCCGGGCACCGCGCCAAGCAGTTCGGCACGATCAAGGCGGCCGACGGTACGGACCTGCACTGGGAGATGATCACGCCACCGCTGGAGCCGGGCAAGAAATACCCGGTGTTCTTCCAGCATTATGGCGGCCCGCACTCGCAGCAGGTGAGCCGTCAGTGGGGCGGAGCGCTCCAGCAATATATCGTCGACCGCGGCTATATCTGGTTCGTGCTCGACAATCGCGGGGCGGCCAATCGCGGCAAGGCATTCGAGGACCATCTGTTCCAGGCGATGGGCGGGGTCGAGGTGCAGGACCAGCTTGCCGGTGCCGCATATTTGAAGACGCTTGATTTCGTCGATCCGGCCAAGATCGCGACCTATGGCTGGTCGTACGGCGGCTATATGACGCTCAAGATGCTTCAGGCCGCGCCGGGCACCTTCGCCGCGGGCGTCTCGGGCGCGCCGGTCAGCAAGTGGGAACTCTACGACACCCATTATACCGAACGCTACATGGGCGATCCGCGCAAGGTGCAGGGTGCCTATGACAAGGCGAACACTGTGGCGGACGCCACCAGGATCGCCGATCCGTTGCTGCTGATCCACGGCATGGCCGACGACAATGTCGTGCTGGAACATTCGACGGTGATGATGTCGAAGCTGCAAAGCGGGGCGGTGCCGTTCGAGGTGATGCTCTACCCCGGTCAGACCCACCGCGTCGGCGGACCGGGCGTCAGCGTACATCTGTGGAAGACCATCCTCGACTTCCTCGACCGGAACGTCGCCGCCACGCCCGCGAAATGAATTGACGACGCACGGGGCGAGGATCAGCCTCGTTCCGACTGGAGGACGGGCAATGCGCAAGGTGATCGTGGCGGCGGCGTTGCTGGCGGGTTGGCCGGCGGCGGGTGAGGTGACCAAGTCCGAGCCGGGGGGCTTCGTGTCGAGCCACAAGCTCATTATCGCCGCCCCGCCCGGGAAGGTGTGGGACACGATCGCGCGGCCGTCGGTGTGGTGGAGCAAGGACCACAGCTATTCCGGCATCGCCGCCAACCTGTCGATCGATCCGCGGCCCGGCGGCTGCTGGTGCGAGAAAGTCGCGGGCGGATCGATCGAGCACGCGCGGACGATCTATGCCGACCGCGGCAAGGTGTTGCGCTTCGATGGCGCCTTCGGCCCGCTCCAGAGCGGTGCGGTCAAGGGCACGCTGACCTTCGCGCTCAAGCCCGAGGGGCAGGGGACCGCGGTGACCGTCACCTATGTCGTCGGCGGCTTCCACCCCGCGGGCGTCGCCAGCTTCGCGCAGGCGGTGGACGGCGTGTTCGCCGCGCAATGGCCAGCGCTCAAGAAGGCGGCCGAAGGGGGCGGCTGATCGTCATTCGCTTGGTCGTCTCCATAGAATGGTGTATGTCCGCGTAACGCGAAGCCCGCATCGGGTCCGGCGCTTGACAGCGCGGGTCCGACTCCATATGTCGCGCATCTTCCGAAACCTGTTCGACCGGCAGCGCTCCTGAGCGTGTGCCGCGCGACTGCGTTTCGGGTCAACGCTACGAGATGGGGTTTGCTGCCATGCAAGCCTCGTGGAGCTGGGAGAACAAGATTCATGGCACGTATTGCGGGTGTTAACCTCCCGACCAACAAGCGCGTACTGATCGCGCTTCAGTATATCCACGGCATCGGCCCCGCGAAGGCCAAGGAACTCACCGACAAGCTGGGCATCACCGCCGAGCGTCGCGTGCAGGACCTGACCGACCAGGAAGTGCTTCAGATCCGCGAAGCCATCGACGCAGGCTACACCGTCGAGGGCGATCTTCGTCGCGAAACCGCGATGAACATCAAGCGCCTGATGGACCTGGCCTGCTATCGCGGCTTGCGTCATCGCAAGGGCCTGCCCGTCCGCGGCCAGCGCACGCATACCAATGCGCGCACCCGCAAGGGCAAGGCGAAGCCGATCGCTGGCAAGAAGAAGTAAGTCGCTGGGCCGCCTGACCGGTGGCCCGCCTTTCTTCGCAGATTCGAAGGATTACTGAATAATGGCACAAGCACCGCAGCGTCTTCGCCGTCGCGAACGCAAGAACATCACCGCCGGCGTCGCCCATGTGAACGCCAGCTTCAACAACACCATGATCACGATCACGGACGCGCAGGGCAATGCGATCAGCTGGTCGTCGGCCGGCATGATGGGCTTCAAGGGCTCGCGCAAGTCGACCCCGTACGCCGCGCAGGTCGCCGCCGAGGACGCGGGCCGCAAGGCCGCCGAACACGGCGTTCGCACGCTCGAGGTCGAGGTGAAGGGTCCCGGTTCGGGCCGCGAGAGCGCGCTTCGTGCGCTTCAGGCGGTTGGTTTCCAGATCACGTCGATCCGCGACGTGACCTCGATCCCGCACAACGGCGTTCGCCCCAGCAAGCGCCGCCGCGTCTGATTTGACTTTCCGCCTCCGCCGCGGATCCGGGGTGCCGGATCCGGGCCGGAGGCGGCTCCAATCCTGGCAGGATAGCCCCGTCCTGCCCAACCCAGGGGAAGCCTGTGTCTGTCAACGCAAAGAACTGGCAGGAACTGAAGAAGCCGAACGGCCTTGAGAAAAAGGGCGGTGACGGCAAGCGCAAGGCGACCTTCGTCGCTGAACCGCTGGAGCGCGGCTTCGGCCTGACGCTCGGCAACGCGCTGCGCCGCGTGCTGCTCTCGTCGCTCCAGGGTGCGGCGGTGACCTCGATCAAGATCGAGAACGTGCTTCACGAATTCTCGTCGCTCGCCGGCGTGCGCGAGGACGTGACCGACCTCGTCCTCAACGTGAAGCAGATCGCGCTCAAGATGCAGGGCGAGGGCGCCAAGCGCCTTCAGCTCAGCGCGACCGGCCCGGCCGAAGTCAAGGCCGGCGACATCGCCGTTTCGGGCGACATCGAAGTGATGAACCCCGATCTGGTGCTGTGCCACCTCGACGATGGCGCGACGCTCAACATGGAACTGACCGCGGACACCGGTAAGGGCTATGTCCCCGCCGCCGCGAACCGCCCGGCCGACGCGCCGATCGGTCTGATCCCGGTCGACGCGCTCTACTCGCCGGTCCGTCAGGTCAGCTACAAGGTCGAGAACACCCGCGTCGGGCAGGAACTCGATTACGACAAGCTGAGCCTTTCGGTCGAGACCGACGGCACCGTGACCCCTGAGGACGCCGTGGCCTATGCCGCGCGCATCCTTCAGGACCAGCTGGCGCTGTTCGTCCACTTCGACGATTCGGCGATCACCCGTTCGGCGCCGATCGGCGTGGCCGCTCCGGCCGCGGCGGAAGGCGGCGCGGGCGATACCGCGACGATCAACCGCTACCTTCTCAAGAAGGTGGACGAGCTCGAGCTGTCGGTCCGTTCGGCCAACTGCCTCAAGAACGACAACATCATCTACATCGGCGATCTGGTCCAGAAGACCGAAGCCGAGATGCTGCGCACGCCGAACTTCGGCCGCAAGTCCTTGAACGAGATCAAGGAAGTGCTGTCGTCGATGGGTCTGCGTCTGGGCATGGAAATCCCGGGCTGGCCGCCTGAGAACATCGAAGAGATGGCCAAGAAGCTCGAGCAGGAGATTATGGGCTAAGCTGCACCGGGTTAGCGTCGCTAACCCGGAGACAGCGCCAGCCCGGCCGGCGGGGCCGAAGGCTCCGTCCGACGCCGCGGTGTAGCTTGTCCTGAGCGCCTGCCTTGGCAGGCAGTCGAAGGGCCGCGGCGGGCCTCCTGGAAGAAGGGTTATGGGCGGTGGCCCTTATCACCGCCTGGTATGGGGTACCTCACACGGCCCCCTAACGAACGAAGGAAGAAATCATGCGCCATAAGTACGGCGGTCGTAAGCTTCAGCGCACCTCGGCACATCGCATCGCGCTGTTCCGCAACATGTCGGCCGCGCTGATCAAGCACGAGCAGATCACCACCACCGTCGCCAAGGCGAAGGAACTGCGTCCCTACGTCGAAAAGCTGGTCACGCTGGCGAAGAAGGGCGGCCTTTCGAACCGCCGTCTCGCGCATGCCCGCCTGCTCGACGATGCGCAGCTGGTGAAGCTGTTCGACGTGCTCGCGTCGCGCTACGCCGACCGCAACGGCGGCTACACCCGCATCATCAAGACCGGCCCGCGCGCTTCGGACGCGTCGCCGATGGCGATCATCGAGTTCGTCGATCGCGACGTCTCGGCCAAGGGCCAGGATTCGGGCCCGGTGCTGGGTGACGAGGACTTCGACGAAGCGGCCTGATCCGCGCGCTCGCAAGCCAATCGAAAGGGCGGTCGCACCTCGGTGCGGCCGCCCTTTTGCTATGCGCGAAGCCGGTATTTTGGCCGAGAAAGAATAGCTCCTCTTTCGAAACCGAAATGACTTCCCATCTGAACCCCAACAGATCGTGAGGATGTCCTCGCGTCGGAGGTTCGGATGCGCTCTCGGGCAGGAAATGGTGCGGGCAATGCTGTGGCGATCGGCTTCGCGGCCTTGCCGCTGCTCGTGATGGGCTGGGTCAGCTATTCGACCGGGCTCGGCGCCTTTGCCTGAACCGGCCGGTTCGGCGGGATGATCCCTGCGATCCGCCTTCCAATGTTGGAATTCATCTGGTCTATCCTTCGCGATGAACCGGACCGCATGTATTTCCTCGCAACCGACCACAGCGGGTTCTCGTGGCGCCGCCGCCGCGATCCGATGGCGCCGGCGATGCGCATCGGGCGCGCGGGTGTCGCGCGATTGTGGCGTACCGGCCGCGTCGCTGTCGCGAACCGGTCGCCAACCCGCCGCTTCGCGGGCGCGTTGTGGGCGCTTGCGCCGGAAACCCCCGCTTTTGTGTCAACTTCGTCAACCAGCCGCTTGACCGCCAGCTTCGCCGCAATAGGTTGCCGCCATCCCGTAACTGGAGAGACCAATGCGTCACGCGTCGCTGATCGCCCTTCCGCTGCTGTTCGCAGCCCCCATCGCTCATGCCAGCCCGGAGTCGCCCAAGACGATGCCTGCCCCGATCACCTATCCCGAGACCAAGCGCGTCGATGTGGCCGAGGACAGCTTCGGGCAGAAGGTCGCCGATCCGTATCGCTGGCTCGAGAACGACGTCCGCAACGACAAGGAGGTCGCGGCGTGGGTCGAGGCGCAGAACCGCGTGACCGACGCCTATCTCGCGACGCTGCCCGGCCGCGACATCTTCAAGGGCCGCATCAAGCAGCTGTTCGACTATGAGCGGTTCGGCGTGCCGACGCGCAAGGGCGGCCGCTATTTCTACAGCCACAATAGCGGGCTTCAGAATCAGGCGGTGCTGTGGGTGCGCGACAGCCTCGACGGCCCCGGCCGCGTGCTGATCGATCCCAATGGCTGGGCCAAGGACGGCGCGACCGCGCTGTCGGAGTGGGTGCCGTCGGAAGACGGCAAGCTGCTGGTCTACGGCATCCAAGACGGCGGCAGCGACTGGCGCACGGTCAAGGTGCTCGACGTCGCCACCGGCAAGACGCTGGACGATGAGGTCAAGTGGATCAAGTTCAGCAACCTCGCCTGGGCGAAGGACGGTTCGGGCTTCTACTATTCGCGCTTCCCGGCTCCGGCCGAGGGACAGGCGTTCCAGCAGCTCAATGAGAACCAGTCGGTCTATTTCCACAAGATCGGCACGCCGCAGAGCGCGGACACGCTGATCTACGCGACGCCCGAGACGCCGAAGCGCGGCCATTTCGTGCAGGTGACCGATGACGGCAACTGGCTGGTCATCACCACCACCGAGGGCACCGACGACCGCTATGAGATCACCCTGCTCGACCTCAAGACCGCCGGCGCCAAGCCGCGCAAGCTGATCGCGGGGCTTGAGAACAACTGGAGCCTCGCCGGCAATGTCGGCACGCGCTTCTTCTGGACGACCAACAAGGGCGCACCCAAGCTCAAGCTGGTATCGATGGATGTCGCACAGGCGAACCCCGTCGCGACCGACCTGATCCCTGAGGATGCGGCCACGCTGGAAGGTGCGGGGATCGTCGGCGGGCAGCTGCTCGTCAGCTATCTGGTCGATGCCAAGGACGAGATGCGGCGCTACTCGCTCGACGGCAAGCTGCTGGGCAAGGTCGCGACGCCCGGCATCGGCGCGGTCGCGGGCTTCAGCGGGGATCCGGACTCGAACGAGGCTTTCTACGCCTTCACCAGCTTCAACATGCCGACCACCGTTTATCGCTATGACGTGAAGACCGGTGAGACCAAGGCCTGGGCGCAGCCCAAAGTGGACTTCGATCCTGCGAAGTACAGCGTGGAACAGCGCTTCTACACGTCGAAGGACGGCACCAGGGTGCCGATGTTCATCGTTAAGCGGAAGGACGTCACCGGTCCGGCGCCGACTCTGTTGTGGGGTTATGGCGGGTTCAACGTGAGCTACGGCCCGGCCTTCTCGGCCTCACGGCTCGCATGGATGGAGCAGGGCGGCGTGTTCGTACTCGCCAACATTCGTGGCGGTGGCGAGTATGGCAAGGCGTGGCACAATGGCGGGCGCCTCGCCAACAAGCAGAACGTGTTCGACGACTTCATCGGTGCGGGCGAGTATCTGATCGCGCAGGGCATCAC
>DATIGZ010000239.1:0-3133 GCA_035481255.1 Sphingomonas sp.
TCGCTGGACCGTCGGCGACACCACCAGCGGCAGCGGCGAGGCGAAGCGCGCTCACATCTTCGTGAAGCCGTTCGCCGCGGGTCTTTCCACCAATCTCATCATCGCCACCGACCGCCGTATCTATCGCATCCAGCTCGAGAGCACGGACAAGGTGGCGATGGCGGCGCTCGCCTGGACTTATCCTCAGGACGAGCTGATCGCCCTCCGGCCTGCCGCGACACCTGCCGCGACGCGCCTTGCGGCTGAGCTTGCGGTCGAGCGTCTCAATTTTGCCTATACAATTAGCGGCGATCGTCCGGGCTGGCGGCCGCTCCGCGCCTTCGACGACGGCCGCCAGACCTATCTCGAATTCCCCAGGAGCTTCGCAGTCGGCGAAGCGCCACCGCTGTTCGTGATCGAGGAGGGAGAGCCTGCCCTGGTCAACTACCGCGTTGCGGGCCGCTATTATGTCGTCGACCGTCTGTTCGACGCGGCTGAGCTGCGCCTCGGCGGCAAGCGCCAGGCTGCCGTGCGGATCATGCGCGACCGGGGCGGCACGCGCGCCAAACGGAGCGAGCCGTGAGCGGGGGAGGGGAAGGCGTTCCCTCGACCAAGATCGACCCCGAGACGTTGGCGTTGCGCGGGCCCCCGGCGCGGGTCGTCCGGTTCCGCCGGTCGATCGTGATCGGTCTAGTCGCGCTTGCCTCGGCCGGGGTCGCCGGCGCCGCCTGGATTGCGCTTCAGCCGATCACCTTGCGAACGGCTGTGCCTGACCAGGAGGAGGCCGATCCCCGCGCGCGTGCGCCGGCCGATGCACTGGCGGATGCGCCCAGGAGCTATGGCGATGTGCCTCGGCTTGGCCCCAAGCTCCCTGGTGACCTCGGGCGTCCGATCCTTGCGCATCAGCGTGCCGCCGGCGCGGCCGTTCCGCCCGGGCCTGATGCCGCACTGCAGGCAGTCGAGACCGAGCGTCAGCGCGTCGCCGCCGAGCAGCGTGCTGCGCGCCAGTCGGCGATCCTGATGCCGATGCGCGCCGCGCGCGCGGCGGACCTTCCGGCGCTCGATCCGGCGAGGTCCGTCGCGGACGAGGCGGCGGGAGGACGGGCAGGCTCCGGTGTCTCCGGCGCCGGATCCGGACAAGGAAAGGGTACGGACCCTGCGAGGGAGCGGATGCCGAGCGGCGGCGGGCTGGTGCCGCTTCGCTCGCCCTGGACGCTGAGCGCGGGTAGCGTCATTCCGGCGAGCCTCATGACCGGGGTCAATTCGGATCTGCCCGGCATGGTGATCGCGCAGGTCACCCAGAATGTCTTCGACAGCGCGACAGGGCGGACATTGCTGGTACCGCAGGGTTCCCGGCTCATCGGCAACTACGACAGCGTCGTCGCCTTTGGCCAGCGCCGTGCGCTCGTCCTGTGGCAGCGCCTCATTCTGCCCGATGGCAGTTCGCTTGAGCTCGATCATGCGCCCGCAGCCGACCCCGCAGGCTATGCCGGCCTCGCCGGCGAGGTCGACTTTCATAGCTGGCGGTTGCTCAAGGGCGTGGCGATCGCGACCCTGTTGGGAGTCGGCACCGAGCTCTCGCTTGGCGGCGAGAGCGATCTCGTCGCGGCGCTTCGCGATTCCGCGCAAAGCAATATCGCGCGCGCAGGCGACCAGATCACGAGACGCAACCTCGATATCCCACCCACGATCACGGTCCGGCCCGGCACGCCGGTTCGCCTGATCGTGAACCGCGATCTGGTGCTGGCGCCTTGGGACACCAGGCCATGACTGGCCTGCGGCTCGCGAAGCTCCCCGACCGGACACCGGTCAAGCTCTCCATCGCTCTCCAGCCTGACCTTCACCAGCGCCTGCTCGACTACAGCGTCGCCTATGCCGAGGTCTATGGCACTACGGAGCCGCTTGCCGAACTGATTCCGGCGATGCTCTCGGCCTTCCTCGACACCGACCGCGAATTCGTGCGCCGGCGACGATGACCCGCCCGGCGCCGTCGCCCGACCCCGCAGGTTTGATCACCGCTGACGAGTTCGCCCGTCTGGCGTGTTTGTCGCGCCGTCAGATCGATCGGCTGCGCGGCCGGCGCCCCGCTGGCTTTCCAAGAGAATATGATCTCTCGGGCGGGTCGCAGAGCAAGCATCACCGATGCCCCCGGTTCAAGCGTTCCGAGGTCTTCGCATGGCTCGAGTCCCGTGCGCTGTGGTGAAACCGGATCTTGCGATCAGCCGTGGCGAAGAAGGATATGGACCTGCCGGGAAAGGCGGCCGACCAAGCAAAGTGGATCGCTGGTCCATGATCGCTGCGGCCGCGTTGTTCCGCCTATTCTGGAACTTATCCCGTCTATCCTCGCTGGAAGCGGCATGTCCATTTCACCTCGTGATTGCCTGATCGTTGGCGGGGGCCCGGCCGGACTGACCGCGGCGATCTATCTTTCCCGTTTTCACCTGGATGTGGTGGTGGTCGACGAGGGGCGTAGTCGGGCCGACTGGATTCCCGTCGCGCGCAACGTCCCGGGCTTTCCCGACGGTATCTCCGGTGCCGCGCTGTTGGCGCGGATGCGGGAGCAGGCGCAGCGTTACGGCGTCGAGATCCTCACCGCGCGGGTAACCCGGCTTGATCGCGACGGGGGCGGCTTTGTCGCAGAATGGGGCGCCGGGCCAGCAGCTGCTCGCACGGTGCTGCTCGCGACCGGTGTCGCCAATCGACGTCCCGAAATGGACGAGACGCTGCATAAGGAAGCGCTGGCCCGCGGCCTGATCCGCTATTGCCCGATCTGCGATGGGTTCGAGGTGACCGACCAGAAGGTCGGCGTGATCGGCAGCGGTGCGCATGGCGTGGCCGAAGCGATGTTCCTGCGCGGATATACCGCCGATGTCACGTTGATTGCGCCAAGCGATAGCCATGGCTTGAGTCGCGATGATCGGGACCGGCTTGCCGCCGCGGGTGTACGGGTGCTGGCGGGACCCGCCCGCGGCGTCGCAGTCGATGCTGATCGGATCGTGATCGAGACCGCGGTCGGCGACCACCGGTTCGACAGCGTCTACCCCGCACTGGGATCGGACATTCGCAGTCAGCTGGCAATCGGCGTCGGCGCTGGGGTGGCGGACAAGCAGGGGTGCATTCTGGTCGACGCCCATCAGCGGACGGATGTACCGGG
>DATIGZ010000240.1:0-10544 GCA_035481255.1 Sphingomonas sp.
CGGCAAGGATCAGCGGCGAAAGGATCGATCGGATAGGCATGGGGCGAGACCTGTCGGTTGGTCGAAAAAACCTATCCCGCGCCGTGCCGGGCGGCCATCAAAACAGTGTATCAGTTTGTCGCGAGGGAAAGATGGAGCGGATCGACGTTACCGTGACCGGCGGGTGCCAGTGCGGCGCGGTGCGCTATCGCGCCACGGCGATGCTCGACAATTCGCACCTGTGTCATTGCCGCATGTGCCAGAAAGCGGTCGGCAACCTCTTCGCCGCGCTCGTCGCCGCGCCCAACGATGCGCTCGAATGGATTCGCGGCACGCCCGCCGCGTTCCGCAGCTCCGACCATGTCGACCGCGGCTTCTGCGCCGCGTGCGGCACCCCGCTTTACTATCGCAACCTGCAAGGCAGCCGCACCAACCTCACCCTCGGTTCGCTCGACGATCCGGCCGCGTTCCCGCCGAAGACCCAGATGGGCAGCGAGGCGCGCATGCCCTGGTTCGCCGACCTCCCCGCGCTCGACGACATCGGCGCAACCGAGGCGCAGGACGCGGCATGGGCCGCGGCGATCGCGGCAAGCAACCGGCAGGCGCCGGACGGGGACTAGCCTCGACCTGGCCGCTCGCGCTCGAGCCAGCGCTCGACCGCCGCCGCCAGGTTCCGCCCCTCGCTGGCATCGAACGAAGGGTAGAGATACGGCTCGATCAGCTCGCATTCCATCACGGCAAGCACGCCGTCGGCGCGGCGCACCAGGTCGACCCGGGCATAGAGTGCCGGTGCGGGCAGCGCATCGATCACCGCCTGCGCGCTCGCCAGGTCCTTCTCCGCCGGCGTGAAGGCATGCTCCCGGCCGTCGAAGGCGGATTGAACGCGATAATCGGCATGCGCCGGCGTCTTGCGCACGGCGTGGCTGAACACGCCGTCGAAGAAGATCAGGCTCAGTTCGCCCTCGCCGGCGATGCTTGCCATGAACGGCTGGATCATCACCCCCTGCCCCCACAGCGGATGGTCGGGCGGCGGCGTCGTGCCGGCCGCCCCTTTGAACTGGTTCACGCCACCGGCACCGATCGCCGACTTTATCACGATCTGCTCGGCCGCCAGGCCCGCGCGGACCTCCTCCGGCGTCAGGTCGGCGAGGCGGTCGGCCCACAGGGTCGGGATGGAGGGAACCCCCTTGCCGTCGAGTTCGCGAAGATAGCGCTTGGAAAGGTTCCACTCGATCAACCCGGACGGGTTGGCGAGCCGCGTGCGCGACGCGATCGCTTTCAGCGTCGTCAGGAAACGCTCCGGCTGCTCCGCATAGTCCCAGGTCGTCCCGACGATCGCCGCATCGAAGGTTTCCCAGGCGACGCCCGGCGCGTCCCAGACGACTTCCTCGAGCTGGAAGCCCCGCGCGTCGAACGCCGGCCCGAAGATGCGCAGCGAGTGGTCGTGCTCGAACGCATCGTGACGCCGCACCGCCGAGCCGGTCGCCGTCCCCCGGCAGGCAAGATAGGCAATCCGTCGCGCGTGTCGTGTCATGGTCGCCCCTCAGCCTGTCGCGCGCGGTGCCGGTCCCACGCGCCGATCGCTCACACCGCCCAGATCAGCACATTGCCCAGCGCCACCAGCGCACAGACGATCATCAGCACGCCCTTCTGCCGCTCACCCTTGCGGATAAGCCTCACCCCGCCCCATGCCAGCGCGAACGCGGCCAGCATCAGGATCGCAAGGGTGGTTGAGCCAGCGGTCGGAAGGTCCTGCATCGCGAATGCCATGCCCAAAGCCGGTCTTCGCGTCGAGCGAAGATATAATTGCGATTGACTCGCAATAGCCAAATGCTAGGAGCGGCCGCGAAGGGAGCGCCCGTGTACCATTATCTCGACCGCACCACCGCCTCGCTCGACCTGGGCGGCCGGTTCCTCGTCTGGGCGGCGCGCGGATGGGTTCAGGCGGTCAGCCGCCGCCAGTGCCCGTGCAACGCGCTGGCCGACGGTTTTGCCCGCTGGAACGCGGCAGAGGCGTTGCAATCCTTTTCCATGGCTATGGCAATTCTTAATTGCGAAGCTGGCGAAGCCCTGTATTTCCGCGCTCCAGGCCATAGTCGGGTGAGCGACGACGAGGCGCTGCTGCTTGACCTGTTCGAGCAGGCGTCGCGCCGGCCCCATAACGAGATGCGGGAGATGCTGGGCATGATCGTCCCTCCGACGAGCGCGCCCGCGCTTCAGATCGCAATCGAAACCGCGGCGGCGGCGTTCGAGGCAATCGGCCTCAGTCCGTCGGCGCAACATGGCAAGTGAAGTTCTGGGAACATGAAGTGATGAGTGACCGCAACCATATCCCCCTCGCCCCCTCGGCGGCGCTGACGGTCGAGACCGTGACCAGCGTGCGTCACTGGAACGAGCATCTGTTCAGCTTCACCATCACGCGCCCGCAAAGCTTCCGCTTTCGCTCGGGCGAATTTGTGATGCTCGGCCTGCCGGGTGAGGGCCGCCCGCTGCTGCGCGCCTATTCGATCGCCAGCCCCGCTTATGCCGAGGAACTGGAGTTCCTGTCGATCAAGGTGCCCGACGGCCCGCTGACCTCGCGGCTCCAGCTGATCCAGCCGGGCGACCAGCTGTTCCTCGGACGCAAGCCCACCGGCACGCTCGTCACCGACGCGCTGCTGCCGGGCAAGCGGCTGTTCTTCCTCTCGACCGGCACCGGCCTCGCGCCGTTCCTCAGCCTCGCGCGCGACCCCGACGTCTATGACATGTTCAACCAGATCCTGCTGGTCCACTCGGTCCGCCGCGTCAGCGACCTCGCTTTCCGCACCGAGCTCGAGGCCCAGCTCGCGGGCGACCCGCTGGTGCAGGATCAGGCGCTGCTCCAGTTCGGCTATCTGCCGACCGTGACGCGCGAGCCCTTCCCAACCGACCAGCGCATCGGCACGCTGATCGAGAACGGCGCGCTGTTCGGCCCGCAGATGGGCGGCGAAAAGCGCCTCGACCCCGAAACCGACCGCATCATGCTGTGCGGCAGCATGGAGATGATCAAGGATCTCTCCGCGATGCTCGACGGCCTCGGCTTCGAGGAAGGCTCGAACGCCAAGCCCGGGCATTATGTGATCGAGCGCGCCTTCGTCGGCTAAGCCAGGCGCGCCGTTCCCGCTTGGGATACGCCGGCCGCAACCGTTGGATTGACGCCGCCTTTCGCCGCTGCTTCACTCGCTGAGCAGCGGGGGGAGACAAATAATGCGCTTTATCAAGATCATTGCCGCTCTGGCCGCTGTGGCGGCCGGCGCGCCCGTCCAGGCAGGCCAAAACCTTCCCGAGGCCATCCGGAACTGGGATGCCAAATGCCAGGCCGGCGAGCTGAACGACTGCAAGATGATCGCCTCCGCCTATGAAAATGGGTTCAGCGTGCCGCGCGATCTGGCGAAGGCGCGCGCCTATTACGCGAAGGGCTGCAAGCCCGGCGACTGGACCACCGGAACCGCCTGCATGCACCTGTTCAAGATGGCCTCGCTGGGTGAAGGCGGCCCGAAGGATATGAAGAAGGCGGGCGAGCTCGCACCCACCGTCTGCAACAGCCGGATCATCTCCCAGGAGGTCTATCTGGAGTCGTTCGGCCTCTGCAAGAAATAGCCAACCGCGCAGCTCACAGCCGGCCGACGGGTCGCAATCCGAATATGTTGCGATGAATCGCGCGACCTCGGCCTGGCGGCGCCCGGCAAGTAATCCTGGCGGCCTGTTTTCGGTCAAACGCTGGCGGCCGCCATTGGGTGGGAAGCCGTCTGGCCGTTCTTATGCACAAGGTGCGGTTAACGGACGTCCGCTAGTGATCCGCATCGCAACGCGCCTCCGTCACACGACGGCTCGAAATATCATAAACGACATTTACTTGTTCGCACCCGGCCCACAGTCGTCGGGGCAAATCGCCGGCTGTGTCGTACCAGCGTCTGACACCTGCGGGGGTTTGATCGATGGGTGCAACTTCTTTTGCAGTACACGGGCGAGACCGATTGTCGGGCATCACGACGGTGCAGGGCCCGCCCGGTTCGTTGATCGGAATGGAATAGGAGCCGATGACCCGATCCTGATCCGCGAATGCATAGCTTCGACCGTATGCGTCCAACGCTCGGGCTCCTTTTGGAAGCACGACCAACCGCTCAATGGTATCCATGAGCGCCTCGCGGCGCGGGTTGCTGTCCTGCATCGTGCAGGCCGCAAGCAAAAAGACGGCAACCACCTTTGACACCCAAATCAATGTTCTATCTCCCCGCATGCTAGCTCCCCGGCAGGTCACGTCGCCGGGTGGGGCTCCAGGCGACTTATCATAGGTTTTGACGTCGGCAATGGAGCCACGCCTTGCAAACCTCAATGTCCGCAATGGGGTCGTTAGCTGACAACCACGAAGGCCGTCCGCCCTTCCAATGTTGGAATTCATCTGATCTATCCTGACCGGTGAAATACCGGCCGGCATATCCCGACTTCAACACCCACCGCGCCTCACCGGCGCGCCCGTGCCGCGCACCCGTCGCGCCCTTGTCACCAACCCGTCGAGTCCCCGCGCAAACCTGTCGCGCGGGTGTCGCGTCGCCGTCGCGTAACCGTTGCCCCGCTGTCGCGCAGGTGGGGCATAGCTGTCGCGTTCCCGTCCCGAACCCGCGGCGTTCCGGGCGCGTCGCCCCGGAACACCGCGTTTCGTGTCAGCTTCGTCAGCCCGGCAACCGCTCAGTCGCTCGAACCCAGCACCTTGGCATAGGCCTCCGGGTCGGCATTGCCGCCCGACAGGATCACGAGCGTGTCCGGCGTCGGATCGACCTTGCCCGCCAGCAGCGCCGCCAGCGCGACCGCCCCGCCCGGCTCGACCACCAGCCTCAGCTTGCGTGCCGCCCAGCGCTGCGCCGCGCGCACCTCGGCCTCGCTCACCGTCACGCCGGTCGCACCACGGCGCGAGAGCACGTCGAAGGTCAGCTGCGCCGGCTGGAAGGTCTGCAGCGCGTCGCATGCGGTCGGCGGCGGCGAATCGCCGATCGACTCGATCCAGCCATTGGCGAGGCTGCGGCACATGTCGTCCCACCCCTCCGGCTCGACCACCACCGTCTCCGCGTCGGGCAGCGCCAGCGTCACGCCCGACGCCAGCCCGCCGCCGCCGCACGGCACCACGATCCGCCCCGGATCGGGCAGCCGCATCTCGGCGGCTTGCGTCAGCACCTCGATCGCCATGCTCCCCTGCCCCTCGATGATCCACGGATCGTCGAATGGCGGGACAAGCGTCGCGCCGCGCGCATGAGCGAGATGCCCGGCGATCTTGACGCGATCCTCCTTCATCCGGTCGTAGGCGACGACCTCGGCGCCCAGCGCCAGCGTCGAATCGCGCTTCGCCGCCGGCGCATCGGCCGGCATCACGATCACCGCGGGGATGCCGAGTCGTTTCGCGGCCCATGCGACACCCTGCGCGTGGTTGCCCGACGAGAAGGCGACGACGCCCTTGTCGCGATGCTCGGGGTCGATCGCGGTCAGCCGGTGCCACGCGCCGCGGATCTTGAACGCGCCGATCGGCTGGAGGCACTCGGCCTTGAACATCACCGGAATTCCGCGGATTTCCGCCACCAGCAGCGGTGTCGGCGGCAAAATCGCCGCTACCTTTGCCGCTGCGTCCCGTACCCCTGCCCGTGTCGGCTGTCGCAATATCGTCACTCGTCACCCCGCATCATCGGTTCGGACCCAGAATCACTTTACAAGGGGGGTCCCCGACCCTAAATGACCCCTCCGCTGCCCCATGGGACTTCCACCGCAAGGCAGTGTTTTCACCGTATGCCGCAAGGCAATTGGAGGTCCCTTGAGTTGCACAAGCATCATAGCGCGCTCGGGCTAGCGAAAGCCCTTCGTCCCGTCGAGCCGGTAACGCTCGTTCGTCCGCACGCAGCAAAGCGAGCAGCCCGATTCTTCGTTGAGAAGTTTCCGGGGACGACGATGTACGCCGTCAAGGCCAACCCGTCTCCCGAACTGCTCCAGATCCTCTGGGACGCCGGAATCACGCATTACGACGTCGCGTCGATCGGCGAGGTGCGCATGGCGCGCCGCGCCCTGCCCAAGGCCGTTCTGTGCTTCATGCACCCGGTCAAGGCCGAGGAAGCGATCGAGGAAGCGTATTTCGTCCATGGCGTGCGCACCTTCAGCCTCGATACGATGGACGAGCTGGAGAAGATCGTCCGCGCCACCCGAGGCGCGCAGGATCTGAACCTGTGCGTGCGCATCCGTGTGTCGTCGGATCACTCGAAGCTCAGCCTCGCCGCCAAGTTCGGCGCTGAGCCGGAGGACGTCGCCGATCTGCTCGTCGCGACCCGTCAGGCGGCCGACGCGCTCGGCATCTGCTTCCATGTCGGCTCGCAGGCGATGACCCCCGCGGCCTATGCCGAGGCGATGGAGCGCGTTCGCGCCGCCATCGTCGCCTCGTCGGTCACGGTCGACATCGTCGATGTCGGCGGGGGCTTCCCCTCGACCTATCCGGGCATGGAGCCGCCGCCGCTCGACGCCTATTTCGGCGTGATCCACAACGCGTTCGAGAATCTGCCGATCTCGTACAGCGCTGAGCTGTGGTGCGAGCCGGGCCGGGCGCTCTGCGCCGAATACAGCTCGCTGATCGTCCGCGTCGAAAAGCGCCGCGGTGACGAGCTGTACATCAACGACGGCGCCTATGGCGCGCTGTTCGATGCGGCGCATGTCGGCTGGCGCTTCCCGGTCACGCTGCTGCGTGATTCCGGAACGGCTTCGGAAGAGACCGAGGCGTTCAGCTTCTACGGCCCCACCTGCGACGACATGGATCACATGGCGGGTCCGTTCGAGCTGCCGGCGGACATTCAGGCCGGCGACTATATCGAAGTCGGCATGCTGGGCGCCTATGGCTGCGCGATGCGCACCGCGTTCAACGGCTTCGGTTCGGACGTCGTCCACGAAGTGACCGACGAGCCGATGGCGACGCTCTATTCGGGCATCGCGATCGAGCGTCCGACCAACGTCGTCAGCCTCGACCAGTTCAAGCGCCGCGCGCGCCGCTGAGTCCGGGCCGAACAAGAAACAGGGCCGCCGTCCTTCGGGACGGCGGCCCTTTTCGTTTCGCTCACGCGCAATCCCGGCCTTACCTTACGGCGCACGCGCGATGCCTCCGTTACAGACAAGCCCGACATGAAAACGCAGCCTGATCGGTTATAAGAAGGCGCGGGTACAGGCGGTCAACGTCCTGACCGGGGTGCGAGTCGAACGACGAGAGGAAGCTATCATGAAAATTGTGACCAGTCTGAGTTTTCAGGGCCAATGCCGCGCGGCTTTTGAATTCTACGCGAAGGTTCTCGGCGGCACGATCACCGCCGCCATGCCGTATGGCGATGGTCCGCCGGACATGCCGGTCGGCGAGCAGTACCGGGACTGGCTGATGCACGCCTGGCTCGATGTCGGCGATCAGTCGATCATGGGCGCCGATATGGACACCGATTGGGCGCCCAATGTCGATAAGCCCAAAAACGGCTTCGACGTCACCCTGCACACCGAGGACAAGGACGAGGCGCAGCGCTGGTTCGACGCCTTGTCCGAAGGCGGGCGCGTCGTCATGCCCTTTGCCGAGACCTTCTGGTCGCCCGGCTATGGCTCGCTGGTGGATCAGTTCGGCGTGCCGTGGATGGTCAACACCAACCCGACGGGCGACTGGGCACCCGCTCAGTCCTGACGCTGGACGGGGCCGCCATCCTGCGGGCGGCGGCCCCGCTCAACGGACCGCGTGCCGGCGGTGCGCGGCGATGCAGGACAGCACGCTCGCCACCACCAGCCCGAACGCGGCGATTTCCAGCGGCAGCGGCAGCCGCTGTTCCCACAGGAAGCCGTAGATCAACGCGAACAGCGTCTCGAACAGGATCATCTGTCCGACCATGGTGAGCGGCAGCAGCCGGCTCATCCGGTTCCACAGCGCGTTCCCGAGGATCGAGGCGAGTAGCGCGACCCCGATCGACACCCCGGCCAGCTGAAGCCACGCCGGCGCGCCGTGATCGAACGGTTCGGTGAGCAGCGTCAGCGGGATCAGCGCGACCGCTTGCGCCCCAGTGACGAGGCCGGTCAGCAAGTTCCAGTCCTGCGCCGAAACGCGTTCCAGCCGCGCGAGGCAGCGGCTGTTGCCCACCGCAAAGGCAGTCCAGGACGCCAGCGCCCCGATCGCGCAGAGCAGCCCGGCCAATTGCGCGGCCCCGGCTGCGGGCGTGACCAGCGCCTGCCACCCGATGCACACCGCTCCGGCCGCACAGAGCAGCAGCGACGGCGCAAGCAGGCGGAGCGGTACCGCACCGGACTCGCGGCTGCCGATGATCGTCACCGCGACGGGAAGGAAGCCGATGACGAGTGAGGTCATCGCGATCCCGCCCTGCTGCACCGCTGCCGCCAGCAGGATGTAGTAGAGCGTATTGCCCGCCACCGAGAGCCAGCCCAGCGACATCCAGTCGCGGCGCGTGAGCATCTTGGCCAGGGCACGCCAGCGCGGTGCGATCAGCGCGGCGGACAACAGGCCGTAGGCAAGGTAACGGCCGATCGCGAGCTGGAGCGGCGTGAACGCGCGTGCCAGCTCCGGCGCCAGGAATACCAGCCCCCACAGCGCGCCCGCTCCCACGCCGCACAGAACGCCCAGATAGGCACGGCTGGCTCCGGACTGCGGCGAGACGGCTAGTTCCACGATCGACCTCATGCTTGCGGCCGCGGGGAGATATCAGCGCGCGCGCGGGATTTGCGCCCTTGATTGGGGCACCAAATGCAACAAAAACTCACCCATGAGCCGATCGACCGCCGCAAAGCGCACGCTGGACAGTTTCGACCGCGCGATCCTGCGGATCCTTCAGCGCGACAACAAGACGCCCCAGCGGCGGATCGGCGAGGCGGTGAACCTTTCCGCCGCCGCGGTGCAGCGGCGCATCGCGGCGATGGAGGAAGCCGGGATTATCGCGCGCAACGTCGCCGTCGTCGACACGCACGCGGTGGCGATGACGATCACGTCGATCGTCGAGGTCCAGATGATCAACGAGCATCAGCAAACCGCCGACGCCGCCCGCGCGCTGTTCCAGGCCACGCCCGAGGTCCAGCAATGCTACTACGTCACCGGCGGGATCAGCTTCGTGCTGGTGATCGTCGCGCCCGATATGCCGAGCTACGAAGCGCTCACCCGCCGCCTGTTCAACGAGAATCAAGCGGTGGCGAACTTCCGCAGCCTGATCGCGCTCGATCGCGTCAAGACGGGCAGCGAGATCGTCATTCCCTGACCGGCGCGCGCACGGCGCAGGCAAAGAAAAAGGGGGCCGGAGCCCCCTTCCCTTACGCTTTGAGACTCAGGCTTACGCCTTGCCGTCGAGGATCGCCTCGATCGCCTCGGTGACGTGGCCGATATCGGCCATGCCGTCGACGCGCTTCACCAGCCCGCGCGCTTCGTAGATCGGCAGGATCGGCGCGGTCTTGGCGCGATACTCGGCCATGCGCGTGCGCACGGTTTCCTCATTGTCGTCGGGACGGCGCTTGAACTCGGTCCCGCCGCACTGGTCGCACTTGCCCTCGACCTTGGGCAGCTTGAATTTGTCGTGATAGCCCTCGCCGCAGGTGGCGCAGGTGAAGCGGCCGGTGATGCGCTCGACCAGCGCGTCCTCGTCCACCACCAGCTCGATCACATGGTCGAGGGTGCGGCCGCGGTCCGACAGGATGGTGTCCAGCGATTCCGCCTGCGCGGCGGTGCGGGGATAGCCGTCGAAAATCGCGCCCTTGTCGCCGAGACCATCCAGGCTTTCGCCGATGATACCGCTGACGATCTCGTCCGAGACGAGCTCGCCGGCCTCCATCACCGCCTTGGCCTTGAGGCCGACCGGCGTGCCCGCCTTCACCGCGGCGCGCAGCATGTCGCCGGTCGAAAGCTGGACCATGCCGCGCTCGTCCTCGAGCCGCGACGCCTGGGTACCCTTGCCGGCCCCCGGAGGCCCCAACAGGATGATGTTCAACAGACTTCCCCTCTGTTCGTTGCAGCGCCGGCCCGCCCCCCACCCGGCCACCCAACGGCAGTATCATATGGGTGGCCGGGTGGAGGAGCGGGCCGGCACCGTTGAACCTAAGCGCGTCCCGCCTGTTAGCGGAGACGGCCGCCCTTCAGTTTCGCCTTCTTGATCAGGTCGCCATACTGGTGCGCCAGCAGGTGCGACTGGATCTGGGTGACCGTGTCCATCGTCACGTTGACAACGATCAGCAGGCTGGTGCCGCCCAGATAGAAGGGGATCGAAAGCTGGGAGACCAGCCATTCGGGCGCCAGACAGATGATTGTCAGATATGCCGCGCCGATCACGGTGATGCGCGTCAGCACGTAATCGAAATAGGCCTCGGTGTTCTTGCCGGGACGGATGCCGGGGACGAAACCGCCATATTTCTTCAGATTGTCCGCCGTTTCCTCGGGGTTGAACACCACCGCGGTGTAGAAGAACGAGAAGAAGATGATGCCGGCACCGTAGAGCAGCATGTACACCGGCGAGCCGTGCTGGAGATACTGGTTGAGGCTGATGATGAAGTCGCCCCACCAG
>DATIGZ010000241.1:0-9091 GCA_035481255.1 Sphingomonas sp.
CGCCTGGACTCTGTTCAAGCGCGGCAACGACGCCCGCCGCCGCAACGCGATTCAGCTCGTCTACACGCTCGACATCGATCTGCGGAACGAGGCCGACGTGCTGGAGCGCTTCGCCGGGGACAAGGACGTCCGCCCCACCCCCGACATGGCGTACCGCCCGCCCGTCGTCGCCCCCGAAGGCTGGTCGGGGAAGCGGCCGGTGGTCATCGGCGCGGGGCCGTGCGGACTGTTCGCCGGGCTGATCCTCGCCCAGATGGGGTTCCGGCCGATCATCCTCGACCGCGGCAAGGTCGTGCGCCAGCGCACCAAGGACACCTGGGGCCTGTGGCGTCAGGCCAAGCTCAACCCCGACAGCAACGTCCAGTTCGGTGAGGGCGGTGCGGGCACCTTTTCCGACGGCAAGCTCTATTGCCGGGTCAAGGATCCGCGCTTCCTCGGCCGCAAGGTGCTGGAGGAGTTCGTCAAGGCCGGCGCGCCCGACGATATCCTGTGGGAGGCGCATCCGCATATCGGCACCTTCCGCCTCGTCACCATGGTCGAAAGCATGCGCCGGACGATCGAGGAACTGGGCGGCGAATATCGCTGGGAAACCCGCGTCGACGATCTCGAGCTCGAACGCCTGCCCGACGGCAATCAGCGCCTGCGCGGACTGCACCTGCATGACGGCAGCTTCCTCGAGGCCGATCAGGTGGTGATGGCGGTCGGCCACAGCGCCCGCCCGACCTTCGAGATGCTTCACCGCCGTGGCGTGTTCCTCGAGGCCAAGCCCTTCTCGATCGGCGTGCGCATCGAACATCCGCAAAGCTGGGTCGATCAGGCGCGCTACGGCAAGTGCGCCGGGCACCCCGACCTTGGCGCCGCCGCCTACAGCCTCGCCCACCACGCCTCGAACGGGCGTACCGTCTACAGCTTCTGCATGTGCCCCGGCGGCCGCGTCGTCGCCGCGACTTCGGAAGAAGGGCGCGTGGTCACCAACGGAATGAGCCAGTATTCGCGCGCCGAGTTCAACGCCAATTCCGGCCTTGTCGTCGGCATCGATCCGGCGCGCGACTATCCCGACGGTCCGCTCGCCGGGATCGAGCTTCAGCGGCATTGGGAAAGCCTCGCCTTCGAGGTCGGCGGCGGCAACTACCACGCCCCCGGCCAGCGCGTCGGCGATTTCCTCGCCGCGCGCGCCTCGACGGCGCTGGGTGAGGTGGTGCCGAGCTACAAGCCCGGCGTGACGATGACCGATCTGTCGCGCTGCCTGCCGGCCTTTGCGGTCGATGCGATCCGCGAGGCGCTGCCCGTGTTCGGCCGCCAGATCGCGCGCTACGACCACCCCGACGCGGTGATGACCGGGGTGGAGACACGCACCTCGTCGCCGGTGCGCATCACCCGCGGCAAGGATTTCCAGAGCCTCAATGTCGAGCGGCTGTTCCCTGCCGGCGAAGGCGCGGGCTATGCCGGCGGCATCCTTTCCGCCGCGATCGACGGGATCAAGGTGGCCGAAGCGGTGGCGGCGAGCATCGTGAGCGCACGCTAGCCGCCACGGCGCCTCAATCCACTGCTAAGCGCACTCAGAATCGGCCCACGCGCAGTGACAACAACAGACTATGCTCGTCCTTCCCGACCAACGGGTCGCTACCGTTGGTATAGGTCAATCCGACGCCCGCGTACCAACCGGTTTCGCGCTTGTTGCTCGCGTTGAGCGGCGGACGAATGAAGTACCAGTTCGCCTCGGCTGTCAGCAATTCAGCCGAACGCTCGATACCGGGAAGCCGCGTCGCCGATGCCGACAGGCGATAGCGGAGTTGAGCGGCCAGTTTCAGCTCGACACTCGGATCGATGAAACCGGGGCTGATCGTCACCGACAATCCGGCAAGCCCGGACAGATATCCGCCGGTGGCGACCAGTCCGGTCTTGGTATCGACGGTATTCTCCAGCAGCTCGTCATAGGCGAGACCGAACGTCGGCGCGACGGTGTAGGCGAAGCGCGGCTTGCCTCCGGCCTCGACGAGATCCTCGAAATCAGGGTGCCACAACCCGACGACAAGACCGGTCCGGAAGCTTTCCTTATGCTGGATGGCGCATTGCCGCAGCGTTGGATCGGCGACGCAAACGGCACTGTCCAGAACCGGATAGCTCGCTGTCCGTGCATAACCTGCGTCGATCACCGCGGTCACATCCAGCCCGCAGGGCTTGCCGGTGCCGCCGATCGCCGGATGGCGCAGGCAAGCGATCGAGTTCGAAATATCCAGCTTGCCGCCGGCTTCGATATTGTTCTGCCGGCTCTTCGCCGCCGAGTTGCGGTTCCAGACGAAGACCGGCCCCACCGCCACGTCGCGGCTGCCGATCGCTGACGGAAGCGTCCAGCTGACATCGGCGTTCACCTGAACATTGATGCTGTCTTCGCCCTCGAAATCGGCGCGATAGCTGAAATAGGCGGGCGACGACCCGGGCAAGGTCTTCGGCGTCTTGCCCTCCGAAAGCTTGATCTCCGCTTCCTGCGCCGCGGCCATGGCGGGGGTCATCGAAAGCAAGAGAACGAGCAGCGGCACTCGCGCCATGTCACACATCGACATCGACATGCTCCACCGCTTTGCTGATCGTCGTGCTGACCGTTACGGTGCCCTTGGTCAGGCGCTTCTTGCTCTTCGCGACGCGCAGTTCGTCAATCAGACGCTCGAGCATCCGGCACTCGGTCGGCCCAACGCCAAGCTGGCCGATTTGCCTGCTGTCCGGCTCGGATGCCGTGGGCGGACTGGGATTCCCCCGCAACTGATCCAGCGCGTAGCAAATCACATCGCGCGTGCTGATGCCCGACATCGCCGCTTCCCCCTCGGTGCGGAAGTGTTGGGGTGGCGGACCGGAAAGTCAATTCCGTTTCCGAACCGTAACGGACCAGACATTCGAGCTTCGGGCCGCACCGCTCGGCGAACCGGATCGTCGCGTCGCCGCCGGATACGGTTAGAAACAGCCGAAACGATGACGGCGAACATCGCCGCCATCGCCAGAGCACCGGATCAGGCCGGCTTCGCCTCGACCGCCGGGGCGTGATCCTGGTCGGCGCCCAGTTCGCCCAGCGAACCCTCAGCGCGCGCCTTGCGGCCATAGACCAGCTCGAACAGCGGGGAGGCCATCAGCGTGGTTACGATCGCCATTAGCACCAGGATCGAAAACAGCGCCGGGGTGATGATCCCGCGCTGAAGCCCGATATTGATGATGATCAGCTCCATCAGGCCGCGCGCGTTCATCAGCGCGCCGATCGCCATCGCGGTCGGGTTATCCTGCCCGGTCAGACGCGCGGCGCCCCAGCAGGCAACGCCCTTCGCGGTGATCGATGCGATCAGGATGCCGCCCGCGATCAGGAACATCGCCGGATCGGCGAGCAGCGACATCTGGGTGTTGAGGCCCGAGAAGGTGAAGAAGATCGGCAACAGCATCACCACCGTCACCGGCTCCAGCGTGCGGCGAAGCTCGGTCGCGAACACGCCACGCGGCATCACGGTACCGAGCAGGAAGCCGCCGAATACCGCGTGAAGGCCTGCCCAGTCCATGCCCAGCGCGGCCGCGGCGAACAGGATCAGCGTGACGCCCAGGAGCGATTGCGAAACCTTGCCCTCACGCTCTGCGACGCGCCCCAGCGGAGCGAGCAGGCGCGGGCCGGCGAGCAGGATGAACATCGCAAGCAGCCCGCCACCGATGATCGCCTTGATCGCCACAGCCGGTCCTGCGCCCAGGCTGGCGAGTACGATGGCAAGCACCGTCCACGCCGCGGCGTCGTCGATCGCGCCCGCCGACAGCGACAGCGTACCCAAGCGCGTCTCACTGAGGCCGCGCTCATGGATGATGCGCGCGAGCATCGGAAAGGCGGTGATCGCGATAGCCGCGCCCATGAACAAAGTCGCCTGGAAGCGATCGACGCCGGCGGTGAACAGCCCGCCATTGGACAGCAGCAGCGGCGTGATCAGGATCGCGATCAGGAACGGCGCCGCCATGCCCGCGATCGAGACCGACGCGGCGCTCTTGACGTTGGCGCGGAACTCGTCGCCGCGAAACTGCAAGCCGACAAGGAACATGTAGAGGCCCACGCCCAGCTGGGCCAGGACGTAGAGCAAGGTACGGCTGTCCTTGGGGAACAACGCCTGCTGAATTTCGGGGAAGATCAAGCCGAATAGTGACGGGCCGAGGATCACACCGGCAATCATCTCACCCACCACCTGTGGTTGGCCGAGCCATTTCCGTGCGGCCCAGCCGACGACTCGGGCCGCCGCGATGATGATCGCAAGTTGTGCGAAGAAATAAACACTTAGCTCGGCCGGTGCCATTGAGTCACTCTCCCCCACTGGACTTATATTGGACCCATTGGTCCCATCCAATGGCAACGCTATCATCTGATAAAAATCCGGGCAATCGGGATTCCGTCGGCGTCCGCCGACCGCTCGGGATTCAAGGTGGCCCGCTCCACGGTCCGCCTGATCAGGGGGTAAAGCGGAATGCCGCCGCGATCTGTGGCGCGGGACGCGGGTCGGCATTCGAGGGCCTGGGCGCAAGCGCTCCACCGCGATCTAGGTGAGATACCGGCGAGCCTCGCCGACCTTCTTCTCGTCGATGCGCGTCACATCGCTGGCGAAGACGAGCAGATCGCAGCGCCGATCGCCGACCCGCCGGGCCGCCGCTGCATGAGATACAACGCCGCGGCGCGGCTGCCGAAACGAAGCCGAGTTTTCAGGCGCTCAGTCTAGATTGGGGCGCAGCCAGCGCTCCGCCTGCTCGACGCTTACCCCGCGCCGCGCGGCATATTCCTCCAGCTGATCGCGGCCAACGCGCGCGACGCCGAAATACTCGGCCTGCGGGTGCCCGAAATAGAAGCCGCTCACCGCCGCGGTGGGCAGCATCGCGAAGCTTTCGGTCAGGCTGATTCCCGTGTTCTTGTGCGCGTCGAGCATCTCGAACAGGATCGGCTTCAGACTGTGCTCGGGACACGCGGGATAGCCCGGCGCCGGGCGGATGCCGCGATATTCTTCCTTGATCAGCGCCTCGTTGGTCAGCTGTTCGCCCTCGGCATAGCCCCATAGCGCGGTCCGCACATAATGGTGCAGCCGCTCCGCGAACGCCTCGGCGAGACGGTCGGCCAGCGCCTTCAGGAGGATGTCGCTATAATCGTCGATCGCGTTCTTGAAGCGTGCGAGATGTGGTTCGATGCCGTGGATGCCGACCGCGAAGCCGCCGATCCAGTCGCCCTGCCGGTCGATGAAGTCGGCGAGGCACATGTTCGCCCGCCCCTCACGCTTCTGGATCTGCTGGCGCAGCATCGGCAGCGTGACATGCGTCTCGTCCTGGACATGGACGATAATATCGTCGCCGTCGCGGCGGCACGGCCACAGCCCGGCGACGCCGCGCGCGGTCAGCCACTTCTCCTCGACGATGCGGTCGAGCATCTTCTGCGCGTCGGCGAACAGCGATGTCGCGCTCTCGCCCACCACCTTGTCCGTCAGGATCGCGGGATAGACGCCCGCCAGTTCCCAAGCGCGGAAGAAGGGCGTCCAGTCGATATACTGGCGCAGGTCCTTCAGATCCCAGTCGGGGAAATTGTGTACGCCGGGCATCCGGGGTTTGCCGGGCTTCAGGCTCATGTCCGCATCGAACGCGTTGTCGCGCGCGACCGCGATCGGCACCAGTTCGCTCTGCCCCTTGTTGGCGCGGGCGATCCGCACTGCCTCATATTCCCCGGCGACCTTGGCGACATATTCGTCGCGGATGGTGTCGGAGACGAGCGTCGTCGCGACGCCCACAGCGCGGCTGGCGTCGAGCACATGGACGACCGGCCCGTCATAGGCCGGAGCGATCTTGAGCGCGGTGTGTACCTTGCTCGTAGTCGCGCCGCCGATCAGCAGCGGCATCGTCATCCGCGCGCGCTTCATCTCCTCGGCCACCGTCACCATCTCGTCGAGCGACGGGGTGATGAGGCCGGAAAGGCCGATCATGTCGGCGTCATTCTCATTCGCCGCCTCGAGGATCTTCGACCACGGCACCATTACGCCGAGGTCGACCACCTCGAAGCCGTTGCACTGAAGCACCACGCCGACGATGTTCTTGCCGATGTCGTGGACGTCGCCCTTGACGGTCGCCATCACGACCTTGCCCTTGCCCTTCGCACCCGGCTCCTTCGCCGCCTCGATGAAGGGCAGCAGGTGCGCCACCGCCTTCTTCATCACGCGTGCGGACTTCACTACCTGCGGCAGGAACATCTTGCCCGACCCGAACAGGTCGCCGACGACGTTCATCCCGTCCATCAGCGGGCCTTCGATCACCTCGATCGGGCGTGCGGCCTTCTGGCGGCATTCCTCGGTGTCCTCGACCACATATTGGTCGATGCCCTTGACCAGCGCATGCTCGAGCCGCTTCTCGACCGCCCAGCCGCGCCATTCGGCGGCCTGCTTCTCGGCCACCGCGTCGGTGCCGCGGAACTTCTCGGCCAGCGCCACCAGCCGCTCGCCGGCATCGGGATCGCGGTTGAGGATGACATCCTCGCATGCGGTGCGCAGCTCGGGCTCGATCTGGTCATAGACGTCGAGCTGGCCAGCATTGACGATCGCCATGTCCATGCCCGCGGGGATGGCGTGGTAGAGGAACACCGAGTGCATCGCCTTGCGCACCGGCTCATTGCCGCGGAACGAGAAGCTGAGATTCGACAGGCCGCCCGAAATATGGACGTGCGGGCAGCGCGCCTTGATCTCGCGGCACGCCTCAATGAAGTCGACGCCGTAATTGTTGTGCTCCTCGATCCCCGTCGCCACCGCGAACACATTGGGATCGAAGATGATGTCCTCGGGCGGGAAGCCGATGCCGACCAGCAGCTTGTAGGCGCGCTCGCAGATCTCGACCTTGCGATCCTTGGTGTCCGCCTGCCCGACCTCGTCGAACGCCATCACCACCACGGCGGCGCCATAGGCCATGCACTTGCGCGCATGCTCCAGGAACTGGTCGACGCCTTCCTTCATGCTGATCGAATTGACGATCGGCTTGCCGCTGACGCACTTCAGCCCCGCCTCGATCACGTCCCATTTCGAGCTGTCGACCATTACCGGGATGCGCGCGATGTCCGGCTCGGCCTGAATGAGCTTCAGGAAAGTCGTCATCGCCTCGTGCGCGTCGAGCAGCCCTTCGTCCATATTAACGTCGAGCACCTGCGCGCCGCTCTCCACCTGCTGCAACGCGACCTCGATCGCGGCGGTATAGTCGCCCGCCATGATCAGCTTCTTGAAGCGCGCCGATCCGGTGACGTTGGTGCGCTCGCCGATATTGACGAAGGCGGTGGAGGAGGTGGTGGTCATCTCGGCTCAATTCCGTTCGGGCTGAGCTTGTCGAAGCCCTGCCTGCTTACTCAAAAATATACAGCCCTGCCCCCCGGATCAGATCCGGGATCAGGGCGACCGGCAGTTGGTTACGCCGCCATCGTGAACGGCTCGAGGCCCGCGAGCCGCGTCCGCACTTCCGGTACCGGGATTGCGCGCGGCGGCAGCCCGGCCACCGCATCCGCGATCGCCTTGATATGCGCCGGAGTCGAGCCGCAACAGCCGCCCAGCACATTGACCTGTGCCTGCTCCGCCCATTCGCCGACCAGCCCTGCGGTGGTCGCAGGCGCCTCGTCATAGGCGCCCAGCTCGTTGGGCAGGCCCGCATTGGGATAGACCATGATCAGCGTGTCGCAGAGCGCCGACAGCGTCTTCACATGCGGCCGAAGCTGCTCCGCGCCGAACGAGCAGTTCAGCCCGATCGTCACCGGCTTGGCGTGCCGAACCGCGTGCCAGAACGCCTCGACCGTGTGGCCGGAGAGGTTGCGGCCCGACAGGTCGGTCAGCGTCATCGACAGCATGATCGGCAGGTCGCGGCCCAGCGCCTCGCCCGCCTCGATCGCAGCCATGATCCCGGCCTTGGCGTTCAGCGTATCGAACACCGTCTCGATCAGCACGAAGTCGATCCCGCCCTCGACCAGCGCGTCGATCTGCTCGCGATACACGTCCTTCAGATGATCGAAATCGATCTCGCGATAGCCCGGATCGTTGACGTCGGGCGACAGCGACAGCGTCTTGTTGGTCGGGCCGAGCGCGCCGGCGACGAAGCGCGGACGGCCATCCTTCGCCTCGAACTCGTCGGCGATGGCGCGCGCCATCTTCGCGCTCTCGTAATTGATCGCATGGACCAGATGCTCGGCGCCGTAATCGGCCTGGCTGATGCGGTTGGCCGAGAAGGTGTTGGTCTCGGCGATATCCGCCCCCGCCTCGAAATAGGCGCGGTGGATCGACGCGGGCACCTCGGGCTTGGTCAGCGCGAGGATGTCGTTGTTGCCCTTCTGGTCATGGCTCAGCCCCAAGTCGCCGGCATAGGCCGCCTCGTCGAGCTTCCAGTTCTGGATCTCGGTGCCGAACGCGCCGTCGGTGATCAGGATGCGCTTGGCGGCTTCCGCCATCAGCCTCTCGCGCGCGGTCATGCCGCCTTCTCCCCGGCATTGTCGGTGGGCCGGACGCCCAGCAGATGGCAGATCGCGTAGGACAGCTCCGCGCGGTTAAGCGTGTAGAAGTGGAACTGGCGCACCCCGCCCGCATAGAGCTTGCGGCACAGCTCGGCCGCCAGCGTCGCCGAGACGAGCTGCCGTGCCGCGGGATGATCGTCCAGCCCGTCGAACAGCCGCGCCATCCAGCCCGGCACCGCGGTGCCGCACATCGCCGACATCTTCTGCACGGCGGCGAAGCTCATCACCGGCATGATGCCCGGCACGATCTCCGCATCGATCCCCGCCGCCGCGACCTGATCGCGGAAGCGCAGGAACGTCTCCGGCTCGAAGAAGAACTGCGTGATCGCGCGATTGGCGCCGGCGTCGATCTTGCGCTTGAGGTTGTCGAGGTCATGCGCCGCGTCGGGCGAATCCGGATGGCATTCGGGATAGGCCGCGACCGAGATCTCGAACGGGTGCAGCTTACGCAGGCCGGCCACCAGCGCGGCGGCATTCTCATAGCCTCCCTGCGGCGACACGAACTTCGCGCCCGCCGTCGGCGGATCGCCGCGCAGCGCGACGATGTGGCGCACACCCGCCGCCCAATATTCC
>DATIGZ010000242.1:0-3492 GCA_035481255.1 Sphingomonas sp.
CTGCAACGCCACGGGATGGAAGTCGCCGGTCTGCTGGACAATCCCAATGTGCGCAAATTCGTCGATTGGGTGGCGAACAAGGATCCGGACTTCACCGCGACGGTCACGAAGAAGCAGCGCTGATCGAGCTGCGAAACGCGATGCCGCCGCTGACCCGGGGAAGGTGATCGCGCGCGCCTGATATTCCCGATACAAATTGCGACACTTTCCTGTCGGTCTGACAAACGATTGCGACAGCGGGTGTTCAGAAGGGCATCACAGCGGCGCCCCCTGCCGCCCCCGACAGGAGCCCGTGATGAAGAACCTTCTGACTGCCACCGCGATCGGCGCGATGCTGGTCGCCGGCGTCGCGATCGCGATGCAGACCGAGACCACCCCTGCCGCCACGCCAAAGCCCGCGATCACCAAAGCGCAGATGCTGGCACGCGCCGATGCGCGCTTCGACCGGATGGACACCAACAAGGACGGCCAGCTCGACGCCAATGAGCGCAAGGCCGGCGCCGAAGCCGCGCGTAGCGCGATGGCTGACCGTAAGGGCGGCGAAATGGCCGATTTCATGCCCGGCGGACGCCGTGGCGGCATGGGCGGCGAACGGATGCTCGGCCGCATCGACACCAATGGCGACGGCCTGATCAGCAAGGCCGAGAACCGCGCCGCGATCGAGGCACGTTTTGCCCGCATGGACGCCAATGGCGACGGCACGATCGGTGCCGACGAGCGCGGCAAAGGCATGGGTAAAGGGGGCATGGGCAAGTGGAAGCGCGGCGGCGGACGCCGCGGTGCCGGGCCCGAAGGTGGCCATGGTCCGATGCACGGCCCGATGCCCGGTGGCGTGAAGGCCGACGCCAATGGCGACGGGGTGATCACCCGCGCCGAGTTCGACGCGCAGAGCGCCGCGCGCTTCGCCGCGATGGACGTGAACAAGGACGGCAAGATCGAAAAGGCCGAGCTGCCTCAGCGCGGCCGCCGCGGAATGACGCCGCCCGCCCCCCGGAGCGAGTGAGCGACATGCCGGGCGGGCTTTACGACCTCCTCCGTGCGGTCCGCCCGGCACTTCCCGTATGCGACGAATCTGCTACCCCGGATTCGATGACCGCTGAGACCCCGCATTTGCTGCTCGTCGATGACGAGCGATCGATCCGTGAACCGCTGGCGCAATATCTGACCAAGCAGAATTTCCGCGTGACTCAGGTCGCCGATGCGGAGGCCGCGCGCGCGCGTCTGTCGGCCTATTCGATCGATCTGGTCGTGCTCGACATCATGATGCCGGGCGAGGACGGATTGAGCCTGTGCCGCCATATCCGCGCGACCAGCGAGACGCCGGTGATCCTGCTCACCGCCAGAAGCGAGGAGACCGACCGGATCGTGGGTCTCGAGATGGGCGCCGACGATTATGTCGTGAAGCCCTTCAGCCCGCGTGAGCTGGCGGCACGGATCAAGGTGGTGCTGCGCCGGATGCAGGCGGGCGGCACGCGTCAGCATGCGCCGGAAAGCGGCAGCTTCGCCTTCTCCGGCTGGGTGCTCAAGACCGGCGAACGCGCGCTGGTCGACCGCGACGGCGTGTCGGTGCCGCTGTCGACCGGCGAGTACAATTTGCTGCTCGCGCTGGTGATGCGCCCGCGCGCGGTGCTGACCCGCGACCAGCTGCTCGACCTGACTCAGGGCCGCGAGGCCGCGGCGTTCGACCGTGCGATCGACAATCAGGTCAGCCGGCTGCGCAAGAAAATCGAGCCGGACGCCAAGACCCCGACGCTCATCAAGACCGTGTGGGGCGGCGGCTACACACTGGCGAGCGACGTCACCAAATTGTGAAGCGGCTCGTCCCCAAAAGCCTGACCGGCCAGATCGCGCTGCTCGTCGCGATCGCGCTGTTCGTGGCGCAGGCGATCAACTTCGGCCTGCTGCTGCGCGAGCGGCGCGCCTATCGCTTCAGTCAGGTGACCGCGCCCGCGATCACCCGCGTGGTGGACGCCGCCGAACGGCTGCGCGACGGGCGTTTCCGCGAGGCGCAGGATGATCGCCAGGGCCGCGACCGCCCCCGGAGCCGATTGCGGCTCGAAGCCGCCAACCCGATCGAGCCGGGGCTTGAGCCGCGGCTGGATGTCGAGGAGGGCATCCGGCAGGCGATGAAGGAATCGAACCTGCCGGTCGGGCGGATCGTGACCGGTCTCAAGCCGATTTCGCCCACGGATCCGCGCTTCGTCCGGATGAACGCGCTGCGTGCCGACCGGATGAAGCGGCTGGGCGCCGAGCTTCAGGTCGCGGTCGAGATTCCGGGCAAGGGCTGGCTGACCATGGCCACCGGCTGGCCGCGCACCGAACGCTCGCTGATCTGGCAGCTGATCGCGCAGACGCTGATCCTCTATGCCGTGGTGCTGATCCCAGTGCTGTGGGTCGGCCATCGCGTCGCGCGGCCGCTGCGCAACCTCGCCGCCGCCGCGCGCGGGTTCAACCCGTCAGATCCGGGCGAGCCGGTCGAGGAACGCGGGCCGGGCGACGTGCGCGCGGTGATCTCCGCCTACAACATCCTCAGCCGCCGCGTCACCGCGATGCTGGACGAGAAGGACCAGATGCTCGGCGCGATCGGGCATGATCTGCGTACCCCGCTCGCCGCGCTGCGAGTGCGCATCGAGTCGGTCGAAGACGACGAAGACCGCGCGCGCATGGCCGACACGATCGACGAGATGAACCGCACGCTCGACGACATCCTCAGCCTTGCCCGCCTCGGCCGCCCGAGCGAGCCGCCGACCGAGACCGACCTGTCGGCGCTGATCGACGCGGTGGTCGACGATTTCCGCGAGCTCGGCCATGCCGTCGACTATCAGGACGGCCAGCGCCTGATCGTCCGCCTGCGCTCCGCCCTCATGCGCCGTGCGGTGCGCAACCTGATCGAGAATGCGGTGAAATATGGCGGCGGGGGCGAGGTGTTGCTGACCTCGGATCCGGGCGCGGTGCGGATCGAGGTCGCCGATCGCGGCCCCGGCATCCCGGCGGACCAGATTGCGGCGGTGTTCGATCCCTTCACCCGGCTCGACCCCTCGCGCAACCGCACCACCGGCGGCGTCGGCCTCGGCCTCACGCTCGCCCGCGCGATCGTGCGCGAGGCCGGCGGGGATATCTCACTGGCCAACCGCGAGGGCGGAGGCCTCTCCGCCACGATAAGCCTGCCGCGGCGATAGCGCGAGTTGACACCGCCGCGCCCAGCGGCGACGAACTGCCGCGATGAGCGGGTTCGAGTTCATTTTTTCGCTGTTCGGCCTGATGCTTGGCCTGTCGCTGGCCGAAGGGCTCGGCGGCCTTACCCGCGCGATCAAGGCACGCGGCATCGCCACGATCGGCTGGCCCACCGCACTGCTCGGCCTGTTCGTGTCGTGCGACGTGGTGACGTTCTGGATGTATGGCTGGGCGATGCGCGACCAGCTGCCGCTGAGCTGGCCGGTGATGTTCGGCGGGTTCGTGGTCACCGCGATCTACTATGTCGCGGCCTCACTG
>DATIGZ010000243.1:0-14535 GCA_035481255.1 Sphingomonas sp.
GCTTGAGGCCGAGCGTGGCCAGCAGCGCCGCCAGCTCGACAACGACAACCGCCAGCGCGAACCGTCCGACGATCTCCGGCCCGTAAAGACGCCCGGCGATGAACAGGAAGGGTAGCCGCGCGGCAAGGCGCAGGATGAACCCGAATATGTTGGTGCGCCCGCCCTTGGCGAGCGCGGCGATGTCGTCGGATTGGCCCGGACGCGCGTCGGCGGTCACGCGCGAACTCCCTCGGTGCGCCGCAGGCAGCGCCGTAAAGCCTCTCCGGTCCCCATGCCGCTAGAGGTTTCGCCCGAAACGAACGAAATTTCCATCGTCAATGCGCCGCGCCCCAGCTTGGGCCTGTGCCGATTTCGACACCCAGCGGTACGGTGAGCTTCACCGCGGGTTCCGCGGCGTTCTCCATCACCCGGCGGATGACCGGCGTCGCCGCGTCGACATCGCCCGCAGGCAGCTCGAATACCAGTTCGTCGTGGACCTGCATCAGCATCCTGACGTCATGCAGGCCGGCCTCCCGCAGCGCAGGACCCATCCGTGCCATCGCGCGCTTGATGATATCGGCGCTGGTCCCCTGGATCGGCGCGTTGATCGCGGCGCGCTCGCTGCCTGCGCGCTCGTGCTGGGTAGCGGACTTGAGACGCGGAAAGTGCGTCTTCCGGCCGAACAGCGTCTCGGTGTAACCGCGCGCCTTGGCGTCGTTCAGCGTGTCGGCGATGTAGCGGCTGATGCCGGGGAAACGCTCGAAATAGCGGTCGATCATCGCCTGCGCCTCATCCGGCGTCACGTCGAGCCGGCCGGCAAGGCCCCAGCGGCTGATGCCATAGAGGATCGCGAAATTGATCGTCTTCGCCCGGCCACGGGTATCCCGATTGACCTCGCCGAAAAGCTCGGTCGCGGTCATGTTGTGGATGTCGTCGCCGCGCTCGAACGCTTCGCGCAGCTGCGGCACGTCGGCGATGTGCGCCGCAAGCCGCAACTCGATCTGCGAATAATCGGCGGAGAGGATGACATTGCCCGGCTCAGCGACGAAGGCGTCGCGGATCTGACGCCCGACTTCGGTCCGCACCGGGATGTTCTGGAGGTTGGGATCGGTCGACGACAGCCGGCCGGTCTGCGCGCCGGTCAGCGAATAACTGGTGTGAACGCGACCGGTCGCCGGGTTGATCTGCGTCTGAAGCGCGTCGGTATAGGTCGATTTGAGCTTGGTCAGCTGGCGCCAGTCGAGCACCTTCAAGACCATCTCGCGGCCCGGCGAATCCTTGTCCGCGGCGATCCGCTCGAGCTCGTTGACGTCGGTCGAATAAACGCCCGACTTGCCCTTGCGCCCGCCCTTGATCCCCATCTTGTCGAACAGGACATCGCCCAACTGCTTGGGGCTGCCGATGGTGAACTTGAATCCGGCGATGCCGTGAATCTCGTCCTCGAGCGCCACGATCTGCTTCGCGAAATCGTCGGAGAGCTTCGCCAGCACTCCGGCATCGACCTTGACCCCGGCCAGCTCCATGTCGGCGATCACGCGGGCGAGCGGCCGGTCGACCATCTCGTAGACGCGGGTCGCGCCTTCGAAGGGCAGCCGCGGCTTGAGGCGACGCCACAGCCGCAGCGTCACGTCGGCATCCTCGGCGGCGTAGCGGGTGGCGGACTTCAGATCGACTTCCTGGAAGCCGAGCTGCTTCTTCCCGGTGCCAACCACGTCCTTGTACGCGATGCAGCTGTGCGACAGGTGCGTCGCCGCGAGTTCGTCCATGCCGTGGCCGTGCAGCCCGGCATCGAGGTCGAAGCTCATCACGATCGTATCGTCATAGGGGGCGACGTCGATGCCGACGCGGCTCAGCACGATCAGATCGTATTTGATGTTGTGCCCGATCTTGAGCACCGCGGGGTCTTCGAGCAGCGGTTTCAGCTTCGCGATGACAATGTCGCGGTGGAGCTGAACCGGCTTCTCGGCGAACATGTCGGTGCCGCCATGCGCCACCGGGATGTAGCAGGCGAGGTTGGGGTGGAGCGCCATGCTTACCCCGACCAGTTCGGCGCGTGTGGCATCGACGCCGGTGGTCTCGGTATCGATCGCGACCCAGCCCTGATGCTTTGCGGCGATGACCCAGCGGTCGAGCGCGGTTTCGTCGACCACCGTTTCGTAATTGTCGTGGTCGCAGGGCGGATCGTCGGGCAGCGGCACCGGTTCGGGGCTTTCGACCGGCGCATCGGCGACGCTGGTACCGGTGTTGCCGAGCCGCGACAGCAAGGTCTTGAACCCATGATGCTCGAGGAACGCGCGCAACGGCGCATCGGGAATGCCCTTGAGCTCGAGCTCCTCGAGCGGATCCGGGAGCGGCACATCGCTGGCCAGCTCGACCAGCTTGCGGCTCAGCCGCGCCATTTCGGCATGCTCGATCAGATTGTCGCGCATCTTCGACGGCTTCATCGACGGTGCCGCGGCCAGCACATCCTCGACGGTCCCGAACTCCTGAATCAGCTTGGCAGCGGTCTTGGGGCCGATGCCGCGCACGCCGGGGACGTTGTCGACGCTGTCGCCCATCAGCGCCAGCACCTCGCCCAGCTTGTCGGGATAGACGCCGAACTTCTCGAACGTCGCTTCCGGACCCAGCCGGCGGTTGTTCATCGTATCGAGCATGTCGACCGACGGATCGGTCATCAGCTGCATCAGATCCTTGTCGGAGCTGACGATGGTGACCTGCCATCCCTGTGCCAGCGCGGCCTTGGTGTAGCTGGCGATCAGGTCGTCAGCTTCCCAGCCCGCCTCCTCGATGCACGGCAGGCTGAAGGCGCGCGTAGCGTCGCGGATCATCGGGAACTGGGGCACCAGATCCTCGGGCGCGGGGGGGCGGTGCGCCTTGTACTGGTCGTACATCTCGTTGCGGAAGGTGTGCTCGCTCTTGTCGAGGATCACCGCCATGTGGGTAGGGCCATCCGCCTTATTGAGCTCGTCGGCGAGCTTCCACAGCATCGTCGTATAGCCATAGACGGCGCCCACAGGCTCGCCATGCTTGTTGGTCAGCGGCGGCAGCCGGTGATAGGCGCGGAAGATATAGCCGGAGCCGTCGACCAGATAGAGATGGGGCATGGGCGAGCGATAGCCGAGCCGCCCGGCGGAACAAAGCCCCTAGCGGCGCACGATCAGGCGGTGACGATATTCTCGAGCGTGAAAAGGAGCGGCTCGGCGTTTGGGCCGGTGCCGCCGCCGGTCATCACGACATCCGCGCTGGCCAGGCCCAATAGCGAGATTTTGGTCGCGTCGCTGGAGAGGGTCGCGGAGCCGCTTCCCGCACCGGGGTCGCTGCCCGACGCCACACCGACCCAAATGACCGGCTTGAGACGGAACGCAGCGGTCTGGCCGGGCAGCACATGGCGCTCACACAGATACAGATGCTTGCCCTTGTAGAGACAGGCATTGACCGAGCCCTGAATCAGGTCGTTGGCCAATGTGATCTGATCCGCGGGGCCGGCTGCGATCGCCGGTTCGACCGCGCCGCCCTCCTCACCCGCCACGAAGCGGAAATGCTGGCCGGGCGCGGCGGGCTGCATCGGTGTGAAATTGCCGTAGCTGTCCTGAACGGTCAGGCCGGTTTCCGCCGGATAGAGAAGCGCATGGTTCATGTTCGGCGCGCCGGCGGGAATCACAGCCCACGCCTGTGCGATGGCGTCGAGCGAGGTTTCGGGGTTCTTGCCGAAGATCAGGATCTGGCTGTTACCGGCGTCGTCGGATCGATTGATGAAATTGAGCGTGATGTCCATGCGCGCTCCTGCTCCGGCCGGGCGCATGATAGGGTCCGCCCGGACTTAGTCCAGATCGTAACCGGCGCGTTTCATCGCGCGTCGTGAAAGATGATTCCCAGCGTATGCCGCTGTCCATGTCGGACGGTGCTGACGCCGTGCCGCATCGTCACGCGATAGTCGCCACGACTTCCCCGTACCGGCCGCCGATTGACCGCGAACACAACCGCATCGCCTTGCGAAAGGGGCACCACCCCCGCGCGCGACTGCATGCGCGGCCGCTGTTCGGTCAGCACCAGCTCCCCCCCCTCGAAATCGGTGCCGGGGGCCGACAGCAGCACCGCGAGCTGAAGCGGGAAGACATGTTCGCCATACAGGTCCTGATGCAGGCAATTATAGTCACCCGGCCCGTAGCGCAGCAGCAGCGGGGTGGGGCGCGTCTGCCCGCCGGCATGACATTCGGCGAGGAACCCGGCGTGGGTGGCGGGGAAGCGGCGGTCCATCCCCATTCGAGCGTGCCATCTGTTCGCTACGGCGGCGAGGTGCGGATAGAGCGCGGTCCGCAGCGCCGAGACCATCGGCGGCAGCGGATAAGCGAAATAGCGGTATTCACCTCGCCCGAAGCCGTGTCGGGCCATCGTCACGGTATTGCGGAAGGCGGAATCGACGTCATAGACGGCGGCAAGGTCGGCGCAGCTTCGCGGGGAAAGTAATCCGGGCAGTATTGCCCAGCCCTCCCGGTCGAGTGCGTCTTCGATTGCGGTCCAGTCGTGGCGTGCCGGCGTGTCGGTCATGCCTTCATCTAAGGCGCGGGGACCGCCGCCGCTTCCCGGCGCTTGCGCTCGAACTCAATGATGATTGGCGACCACCGCGGCGACCACGCCCTGCATCAGCTCTTGCCGTTCCTTGATCGGGCGCGGCGTGTCGCCGATCATCACCGCGATCGAATAGGCCTTGCCGTCCGGGGCGGTGAGGATGCCGACATCGTTATAGCCCGCGGTGCGCCCGGCCAGATCCTGCCCGGTGCCGGTCTTGTGGCCGAAGGTCCAGCCCGGCGGCACCGCGCCGCGCAGCCGGTATTTGCCGGTGCGCGAAGCTTCCATCACGGTCATCAGCCAGCGCGTCGACGAGGGCGACAGGACTTCGCCCGCCTTGAGCCGGGCCAGCGCCAGCGCGATCGCCGAGGGCGCGGCGCCGTCGACCGGATCGGCGACATAGGCTTCGAACGCGGCGCGGCGTACCGTCGGCGGCAGCGCGGCGCGTGCCTGCTGGAAAGATCGGCCCATCGAATATTCGGGTTTCCACGGAAGCCCCGCGGTCCGGGCCTGCAGCAGCCGTTCGCCAGGGCCAAAACGGATGTCGCCCAACCCCTTGTCGCGGATCATGGCGCGCACGGCCTCGGGTCCGCCGACCAGATTGAGCAGACGGTCGTTCGCGGTGTTGTCGCTCTGCTGCATGGCGCGCAGCAGCAACTCGCGTACAGTGGTCTGATAGACGCCGTTCTTCACTACCAATGCGGCGATCGGCTGGTGGAAAACCGTCAGATTCTCGCGCGTCAGCGAAACCGGATCGTCGAGCGTCAGCTTGCCGCGGTCACGCGCGTCGAGCACGGTCATCGCGACCCACAGCTTGCTCACGCTCTGCTGCGGCATCCGGCGCGCGCCATTGGCATCGATCTGCCAGCCGGCGTCGAGGCTGCGCACCGACACGCCGACCACGCCGCCGAAATTGCGCGCGAGCGTATGGATGTTTGTCTGGAGCGGTGCGGGAGCGGGCGAAACCGGGAATGGCCGGGGAGCGGGCGGGACGCCGATCGTGACCCGATAGCTGGGCGGCACCAGATTCTGGGGCGCATCCTGCGAATGAACCGCGGCGCCGACCAGTAGCGCGGGCGCGAGCCCGCCCAACGTCAATGCTCGCTGAAGAACCGTGAAATTCTGAATTGCCAACACGCTACCAACGCCCCTTGCCCAATGTGATCATGTCACCCGGGGGCGGGCAGGTTCAAGCGCCTTGACGCGAAGCTGCGACGAACGCCGCGAATATGGCGGCAAAGCGTGAACAAAGTGGCATAGAATCAAGGAACAAGCACGGTATCGACCGCTTTTGGCGCGGTCTGCGGATAGTCGAGCGTATAATGCAGCCCGCGGCTTTCGTGCCGGTGCAGCGCTGAGCGCACGATCAGTTCAGCCGCCTGGAGCAGGTTGCGCAGCTCGATCAGGTCGGGCGTGACGCGGAAATGCCCGTAATAATCGGCGACTTCGTCGTTCAGCATCTTGATGCGATGAGCGGCGCGTTCGAGCCGTTTGGTGGTGCGGACGATGCCGACATAGTTCCACATGAACCGGCGGATTTCGGTCCAGTTCTGTTTGATCACCACTTCCTCGTCGGAATCGGTGACGCGGCTCTCGTCCCACGGCCGGATCGCGGGCGGCGGCGGCAGTTTGTCCCAATTGGCAGCGATATGCTTCGCCGCCGCCTCGCCGAACACGAAGCATTCGAGCAGCGAGTTGCTGGCAAGGCGATTGGCGCCGTGCAGCCCGCTCTCGGTGCATTCACCCGCGGCATAGAGGCCCGGAAGGTCGGTCTTGCCGTCGAGATCGATGACGATGCCGCCACAGGTATAATGCTGCGCCGGCACCACCGGGATCGGTCCGGTGGTCATGTCGATGCCCAGCCCGATCAGCTTCTCGTAGATGTTGGGGAAATGCCCTTTCACGAACTCGGCCGGCATATGGCTGATGTCGAGATGGACATAGTCGAGCCCGTAGCGCTTGATCTCGGCATCGATCGCGCGGGCTACCACGTCGCGCGGCGCCAGCTCCATCCGCTCGGCGTCGTAATAGGTCATGAAGCGCTTGCCGGTCTGCGGGTTGATCAGCCGCCCGCCCTCGCCGCGCACCGCCTCGGTGATCAGGAAATTCTTGATCTCCAGATTGTAGAGGCAGGTCGGGTGGAACTGCATCATCTCCATGTTGGAGATGCGGCACCCCGCGCGCCACGCCATGGCGATCCCGTCGCCGGTCGCGCCCTTGGGCGCTGTCGAGAAGAGATAGGTACGGCCCGCGCCGCCGGTGGCGAGGATGGTGGCGTTGGCGGTGAACAGCTCGACCCGGTCGATGGCGCGGTTGACGGCGTAGACGCCCCAGACGTTGCCCGCGCCCGAATAGCGCGCCTCATGGCGGCTGGTGGCGAGATCGATCGCCACCATATCCGGCACCAGCGTGATGTTGGGATGCGCGGCGGCGGCGCGGATCAGCGCTTCCTGCACCGCCCAGCCGGTGGCGTCATCGACATGGACGATGCGGCGCGCGCTGTGCCCGCCCTCGCGTGTCAGGTGCCAGCCGTCGCCGTCGCCGTCGACGTTGAACGGCACGCCAAGGCCAGCCAGCCGGTCGATCGCGGCGGGGGCGTTCTCGACCACGAATTCCACCGTCGCGCGATCGTTGAGCCCTGCGCCTGCGATCATCGTGTCTTCGATATGCGCTTCGAACGTGTCGCCAGGCTCGAGCACCGCGGCGATCCCGCCCTGCGCCCAAGCGGTCGAACCTTCGTTGAGCGCGCCCTTGGCCAGCACCGTCACCTTGAATCGGTCGGCCAGATTGATCGCTGCGGTTAGCCCCGCCGCGCCCGAGCCAATGATCAGGACGTCGGATTGCTTGGATTCACTGGCCACTCGGCGCTCCTTTCGCGGGCGGTCCTCGCTATGCGGCAAACACGCGCGAAATCAAACGCCGTGGTCGCCAAGCTTTTGTCGCCGGGCTAGAAGCGCCGCCATGCGCATCCTGTCGATCCTGTCCGCCCTGTTGTTCGCGTTCGCCGCATTCACTCCCGCTGCCGCTGCCGCGCCGGGTTGCGCATTGGGCACGCCGGGAACCACGGAGCGGATAATCGTGGGGCGGACGGGGCGGTCGATGCTGCTCCACGTCCCTGCGGGTCATCGCGCGGGAATGCGGGCGCCCCTGCTGTTCGTGCTGCACGGCAGTGGCGGCGACGGCGCGGCGATCCTCAAACAGTCGGGGCTGGAGGCTACCAGCGACCGCCACGGCTTCCTGCTTGCCGCGCCCGATGGTGGTATCCCGCTCGAACGCGGTTTTGTTTGGAATATCCCCGGGGTCCCGACCGTCACCGGCAAGGTGCCGGGACCAGGCGACGCCGACGATGTCGCCTTCATCCGCGGCGCAATCGACTGGCTCGCGAAACAGGGCTGCGCCGACCGCACGCGAGTCTATTCGACCGGCCTGTCGGGCGGAGGGCGGATGACGTCATGGCTTGGCTGCGTCGCGTCTGACAAGCTCGCGGGAATCGCGCCGGTCGTCGGCTTGCGTGCCGGCAATCCGCTCGCCGGCGACGCCAGGCGTCCCGACCCCGCGACATGCCGTCCGACCGGACCGGTGCCGGTGATCGCCTTTGCCGGCGACGCCGACGGTACCAATCCGGTGCAGGGCGGCGGCGCGGGCTATTGGCAGTACACGATGGACGCGGCGCTGGCGCGCTGGGCGGAGCTTGGCGGCTGCCGCGCCGGACCGTTGCGCCGTGACCTCGCCGCAGATCTGTATGAGCAGCTCTATGCGGCCTGCCGGTCGAGCGTCGAGGTCGCGGGGCATATCAAGCGCGGCGCGGGCCATGTCTGGACCGCCGACAACGAAGCGATGTGGCGGTTCCTGTCGCGCTACCGGCGTTGAGAGACGGAGTGCCGGTGCGGAAAATCGGGGGGCGGGTGGTCTAAACCTTCCAGACTTCCCGCACTGATTATCCGGCGTTCGCCGCCCGGGTCAGACTCAGGAACACGTCCTCCAGGTCCGCCTCACGCGTGCTGACGTCGACGATGCCGAATCCGGCCGCCTGCACCGCGCCCAGTACCTCGCCGGCATTCGCCTGATCCTTGGCATAGGTGATGACCAGCGTGCGCTCGCCCTTGGCTTCGATCTTCTGGAAGCAGCGATTGTCGGGCACCGTCACGATATCGCGGTCCACCGTGACTTCGACTGCCTTTTCCTGCGTCTTGCCGACAAGCTCGCGGGTCGGCTCGTTGGCGATCAGCTTGCCGTGGTTGATGATCGCGATCCGGTCGCAAAGCTCTTCGGCTTCCTCCAGATAGTGCGTCGTCAGAACCACCGTCACGCCGCGCTCGTTGAGGGAGCGGACATAGGCCCAGAGCTGCTGGCGCAGCTCGATATCGACGCCCGCGGTCGGCTCGTCGAGCACCAGCACGGGCGGTGAATGGACCATCGCCTTCGCGACCATCAGCCGCCGCTTCATGCCGCCCGACAACGTGCGCGAATAGGCGTGCGCCTTGTCCTCCAGATGCACCGCGCGCAGCAGCTCCATCGATCGCCGCTCGGCCTTGGGCACGCCGTACAGGCCCGCCTGGATCTCCAGCGTCTCGACCGGCGTGAAGAAGGGGTCGAACAGGATCTCCTGATTGACGATGCCGATCGCGCGCTTGGCGTTGCGCGGGTGCTGGTCGATGTCGAAGCCCCAGACCCGCGCGGTGCCGCCGGTCTTGTTGACCAGCCCCGCAAGGATGTTGATCAGCGTCGACTTGCCGGCGCCGTTCGGCCCCAGCAGTCCGAAGATCTGCCCGCGCGGAACGGTGAAGCTGACATTGTCGAGCGCCTGTTTGCCGCCCTGATAGACCTTAGAAAGGCCGTCGATCTCGATCGCCGCATCGCTCATGCGCGCTGATCTGGAACTGCGGTCGCGCCTTGGCAAGTGAAACGATTGCGGCGTCTGCACCGCTTTGCTAACCGCACGCCATGATCGCGCCACCCGAAGTCACCCGCGTCACCCATCGCCGCGTCGCTTGCGACGGCGCACAGGCCGGCATTGCCGCCGTGCTCGGCCATCCGCGCGTGTTTCTCGAGATCGACGAGCATGGCTATGTCGATTGCGGCTATTGCGACCGCCGCTTTGTGCTGGCGGGCGGCCCCGCTGATGGTGCGGATCAGAGCCAACTTCCCGACCATCCGGCTGGCGCCAGCGTTTAAGCCGCCTATATTCGGGGGATGTACAGCGATCCCCGTGGCTTCCTCTATCGCGACGGCTTCGATGCCGACGCCGCCCAGCGCCTGACCGCCTCGATCCTCGGCCGTGCCGAGGATGGCGAGCTTTATCTCCAGTATCGCAAGTCCGAAGCGTTCGGTTTTGATGACGGGCGGCTCAAGACCGCATCGTACAACACCGATTCGGGCTTCGGCCTGCGCGCGGTGAGTGGCGAGACCACCGCCTTCGCCCATGCCAACGAGATCAGCGACGCCGCGATCCGCCGCGCGGGCGAGACGATGGCGCTGATCGATCCGGCGACGGGGCCGAAGGCGTCCGCGCCGGCGCGAACCAACCGGCACCTCTATACCGATGCCGATCCGCTTGATCTCGTGCCCTTCGCTGACAAGGTGAACCTGTGTCAGGCGATCGATGCCGCCGCTCGCGCGCGCGATCCGCGGGTGGTGCAGGTCTCGGCAAGCCTGCTCGGATCGTGGAGCGTGGTCGAGATCGTGCGCCCCGATGGCTTTGTCGCCACCGATGTGCGCCCGCTGGTGCGGCTCAATGTGTCGATCGTGGTCGAGGTGAACGGGCGGCGCGAGACCGGCAGCTTCGGCACCGGCGGCCGCGCGCTTTACGACCGGCTGTTCGAGCCGGAGACGTGGAACCGCGCGATCGATGAGGCGCTGGCGCAGGCTTTGGTGAACCTGGAGGCGGTCGATGCCCCGGCGGGCGAGATGACCGTACTGCTCGGCCCGGGCTGGCCCGGTGTGCTGCTGCACGAGGCGGTCGGGCATGGGCTTGAGGGCGACTTCAACCGCAAGGGCACCAGCGCCTTTTCGGGCCGGATCGGCGAGCGCGTCGCGGCGCCCGGCGTCACCGTGGTCGACGACGGATCGATCCTCGATCGCCGCGGCTCGCTGTCGATCGACGACGAGGGCACACCGACCCGCGAGACGGTGCTGATCGAGGACGGTATCCTCAAAGGCTATATGCAGGATCGCATGAACGCGCGGCTGATGGGTGTCGAGCCGACTGGAAATGGCCGCCGCGAGAGTTTCCAGCACGCGCCGATGCCGCGCATGACCAATACTTTCATGCGCGGGGGCAGGGACGATCCCGCCGAATTGCTGAGCCGGGTGAAGAAGGGCATCTTCGCCAAGTCGTTCGGCGGCGGCCAGGTCGATATCGTTTCCGGCAAGTTCGTCTTCTCGTGCACCGAGGCGTACCGGATCGAGGACGGCAAGCTCGGCGCGCCGATCAAGGGCGCGACGCTGATCGGCGATGGCCCCACCTGCCTGACCAAGGTGATTGGGATTGGTGACGATTTTGCGCTGGATGAGGGGATCGGCATGTGCGGCAAGGGCGGGCAGAGCGTGCCGGCCGGTGTTGGCCAGCCGACGCTGCTGGTCGAGGGGCTGACGGTGGGCGGCACCGCCGCGTGACACTCAGTCCCGCCGACATAGACGCCTATTTCGCGCGGATCGGCTGGGCGGGACCCGTCGCCACGGATCGGGCGACACTGAACGCCATCGCCGCGCATCACCCCGCGGCGATCCCGTTCGAGAATCTCGATCCCTATCTCGACCGTCCGGTCGATCTCGCGCCCGGAGCGCTGGTCGCGAAGCTGATCCACGGCCGGCGCGGCGGGTACTGCTTCGAGCAGAACGGGCTGCTGCGGCTGGTGCTCGAAGCGCTGGGATTCGCCGTTACGCCATTGTCGGGGCGGGTGGTGTGGAACATGGATCCCGAAACGGTCACCGCGCGCACCCATATGGTGTTGCGGGTCGATCTGCCGGAAGGACCGGTGCTGATCGATTGCGGTTTCGGCAGCGCGGTGCCGACGGCGGCGCTCGATCTGGTGCCGGATATCGAGCAGGCGACGCCGCATGAGATGTTCCGTTTCGTGCGCAAGGGCGAGGAATGGCGCGCGCAGATCCGGATCGGAGACGAATGGCGCGCCACCTATCGCTTCGACTTCTCGCCCCAGCACCAGATCGATTACACGGTCGCCAACTGGTACACCTCGACCCACCCCGACTCGCATTTCCGCCACGGTCTGACGCTCGCGCGGCCGCTGCCCGGGCGGCGCATCAGCCTGCGCGGCAGCGAATTCGCGACCCATATGCGCGGCGGAGTGAGCGAACGGCGCGCGATCCGGGAAGCCGAGGAGGTCGCGGCGATCATCGAGGCCGAATTCGGGATCCATATTCCTGACCGTCCGGCGCTGCTGATGCGGTTGCGGCGCGCGACCGCGGCCGCCTGAATGGCGCTGGTCGAACTCGGCCGCTTCCCGCCGCCCGAGGCGCATATCGTCATCGGCCTGCTGGAGTCGCAGGGCATCCCGGCGATCGCCTTCGATACCGGTTCGAGCATCGTCGAGGGCAGCATCGCCGCGCTGATTCCGGTGCGGGTGATGGTCGATGACGATGATCTGCTTATTGCGCAGGCAGCAATAGCAGCAGCCTAAAAATTAGGCACACGTTCGCGCGTGCACAATTTTTTACCTTTGGTAACCCCATCCCGTCGCCGACTCCGCCGGAATCCTGCCGATTCCGACTCTGGCACGCCCCTTGCGACAACCCATTCTGGTCAACTGCGAAAAGGGGGCGGAATGAAACTCGTCATCGCCATCATCAAGCCGTTCAAGCTCGATGACGTCCGCGAAGCGCTCACCGAGCTGGGTGTAGCGGGCATGACCGTGACCGAGGTGAAGGGGTTCGGCCGCCAGAAGGGCCAGACCGAGATTTACCGCGGCGCGGAATACAGCACCAACATGGTGCCCAAGATCAAGATCGAGGTGGTCTGCGCGAGCGATCTCGCCGGCCGCGTGGTCGAGGCCATTCAGGCCGCGGCCAACACCGGCGCGATCGGCGACGGCAAGATCTTCGTGCTCGACGTCGGACAGGCCGTGCGCATCCGCACCGGCGAGACCGACCAGACCGCGCTCTGATGAAGGGGGTATCGATGAAGAATGCTTTGAAGCTAGCCGCCGGCGCCGGTCTTGCGCTGTTCGCGGCGATGCCCGCCTGGGCCCAGGAGGCGGCCGCCGCTGCCGCACCCGTGCCCAATAAGGGCGACACCGCCTGGATGATGGTCGCGACCGTGCTGGTCATGGCGATGATAGTGCCGGGCCTTGCGCTGTTCTATGGCGGTCTGGTCCGCACCAAGAACATGGCGTCGGTACTGACCCAGATTCTCGGCGTCGCGGCGCTCGCGATGCTGTTGTGGGTCATCTATGGCTATGCGCTCGCCTTTGGCGGCGACGCCAATCAGTTCATCTCGTCGGGCAAGTTCTTCCTTGCCGGAGTCACGTCGGATTCGACCGTCGCGACCTTCACCGATGGCGTGGTGATCCCCGAATTCGTGTTCATCGCCTTCCAGATGACCTTCTCCGCGATCACCGTCGCGCTGGTCGTGGGCGGTCTGGTCGAGCGCCTGAAATTCTCGGCGCTGATGGTCTTCGCGCTCGTCTGGCTGACGATCGTCTATTACCCGATCGCGCACATGGTCTGGTATCTGGGCGGCACCGACGAAGCGACCGGCCTGATCTTCGGCTGGGGCGCGCTCGACTTCGCGGGCGGCACCGTGGTGCACATCAACGCCGGTGTATCGGCGCTGGTCGGCGCGATCATCCTTGGCCCGCGCCTGGGCTACAAGAAGGAGATCATGGCTCCGCACTCGCTGACCATGACGCTGGTCGGTACCGGCCTGCTGTGGGTGGGCTGGTTCGGCTTCAACGCCGGCTCGGCGCTCGAAGCCAATGGTTCGGCGGGTCTCGCCCTGATCAACACCTTCACCGCGACCGCGGCGGGCGTGCTGTTCTGGATGCTCACCGAACGCCTGCTCGGCCACAAGGCTTCGCTGCTCGGTGCCTGTTCGGGTGCGATTGCCGGTCTTGTCGCCGTGACCCCGGCGGCGGGTAATTCGGGCCCGTTCGGCGCGATCCTGCTCGGCGCGATTGCGGCGGTGGTCTGCGCGTACTTCGTGGTTTCGATCAAGCCCAAGCTCAAGATCGACGAATCGCTCGACGCGTTCGGCATCCACGCGCTCGGCGGCATCATCGGCTCGGTCGGCACGGCCTTCACCATGCTTCCCGCGCTCGGCGGCCCGGGTGCGGCCGACTATGCACTGGGTGCGCAGCTGTGGATCCAGATCAAGTCGGTGCTCGTCGCCATCGTCTGGGCCGGCGCCGGTTCGGCAATCGCCTTCTACATCGCCAAGGCCCTGACCGGTCTGCGCGTCACCGAAGAGGTGGAGCGCGAGGGTCTCGACCTCGGCGAGCATGGCGAGCGCGCCTACAATTATTGATGAGATCGGGGCCGCGCTCCGGCGTGGCCCCTCACGTCGTTCCTCCTGCGGACGACTGGGCCGGTGGCAAGACCACCGGCCCTTTTTTTGTCAGTTCAGATCCGCGCGGATGAAGTCGGCGCAGCGCTCGCCGATCATGATGCTGGGGGCATTGGTGTTCCCGCCGATCAGCCGCGGCATCACCGAAGCGTCGGCGACGTACAGTCCGTCGACGCCGCGCACGCGCAGCTTCGGATCGCACACCGCCGCCTCGTCCGAGCCCATCCGCGCGGTCCCGACCGGGTGATAGATGGTATCGGCCCGCGCGCGGATCAGCCGTTCCAGCGCGGCATCGTCGTCGCGATCAATGGGATAGCGGTCGCGCCCGCCATATCCCGCCAGCGGCTGCGCATCGAGGATGCGGTACATCGTCCGTACCCCCTTGATCAGCAGGTCGACATCGCGCCGGTCGGTCAGGAATCCGGGATCGATCAGCGGCGCCGCGCGCGGGTCGGGCGAGGCGAGCC
>DATIGZ010000244.1:0-2425 GCA_035481255.1 Sphingomonas sp.
TCCCTCGAACTTGTTGGTGCCCGACTTGGTCACCGCGGTGATCGCGACCGAGCTGACCTGATCGAACTCGGCCTTGTAGTTCGAGCTGATGACCCGGTACTCGCCGATCGCGGCCTGCGGGAACGGGTTGCCTGCGGTCGAATCCTGGCCGGTGACGCCGTTCTTCAGGACGTAGTCCTTCTGACCGATGCCATCGATGAAGATGTTGACCGAGTTGGAGTTCTGCGCACCGCCCTGCAAGCGCGACTGGCCGCCGCTGTTGGTGATGAACTGAACGCCCGGCGCAAGATCGGCGAACGCCATGAAGTTGCGGTTGTTCTGCGGCAACTGCTGGATCAGTCGCTGTGTGATGGTGGTGCCGACTTCGCCGCCCTGCATCGAACGGATGCGGCTGCCGGTGACGATGACCTCTTCGCCGGCGGGGCTGCTCACGTCAGGCGTCGACAGATCGAAATCGAACACGGCGTTCTGCGCGACCGCGAGGCGGAACTCGTCGGTGCGGCGCACGCCGTTGGGGGTCGTCACCTCGAGCCGGTAGTTGCCGGGGGGGAGCGATGCGAACTGATAGCCGCCGTCGGCCGACGGCGTGCTGGTGCGGGTGAAGCCGGTATCGACGTTGACGATCGTGACCTGGCTGACGCCGCCCTCGGCGGTCACCGTGCCGCGCAGCGACGAAGAGACCTGAGCCTGCGCGGGGACGGCGACGCCGATCGCGAGCGCCGCGGCGCCGCTGGTCCAGGCGAGCGCGGCCGCGACTGCGCGAACCCGCGAACGACGGACGAGACTGGCTTTGGCGATATGTGCTGAATTCACTGCATCCCCCCTATAGTTACACTAGCGTGACAACGTTTACCTTCGCCGGCGTCTCGCGACTCGAAACGACTCGACGGCGCGCTCTTATGTCTATCGCTCGGGAAATGTAACCGGTTTCAGATGGACTGTGTAGCCACCCTGCATATGTGAACGTTCTCAATGGCGGATCGGCGTCGGACTGTTGCAGGAAGGTGACGCCGAAACGCGCGGGATGGCGCGCATCAGGAGTGTGTTAACCCTTTTACCGCCCCTTAACCCTGTGTGGTTACCCCGGTGCAAGGTGACGAAGGGGGAGTTTGCCTTGCGCATTCTGATCGTGGACGACGAGCCGGGGATGCACGAATCCTATCGCCAGTGCTTCAGGCGCGCGGGCGGGGATCAGGGTGCCGCGCTCGACGCGATGGCGGCTGAGCTGTTCGGCGACGCTGACGCACCCGACTCCGCCGGAGAGCCGGTCGGTTTCGACACTACCCACTGCATGCAGGGCGCCGAGGGCGTCGAGGCGGTCGCGGCGGGTCTTGCCCGCGGCGAGCGGTTCGCGGTCGCATTCATCGACGTGCGCATGCCGCCGGGCATCGACGGCAAGGAGACGGCGAAGCGTATCCGTGCGCTCGATCCCGACATCAACCTCGTCATCGTCACCGGCTTTTCCGACTTCTCCCCGCTGGAGATCAGCCGTGCGGCGGGTCCGGCGGACAAGATCTTCTACATCGCCAAGCCCTTCCAGGCCGAAGAGGTGGTGCAGACCGCGACCGCGCTGAGCAAGCGCTGGGAAGCCGATCGCGCACTCGCCGCGGCGATGACGCTGCTCGAGGAGCAGAAGGAAGAGCTCGCGGCGAACGAGAGCAAGGCTACCCACCTCGCCAATCATGACAGCCTGACCGACGCGCCCAATCGGCTCGCCTTCATGCGCGCGCTGACCGATCATGTGCGCGGGCCCGATATCTTCGCGATGGCGATGATGGATCTCGACCGGTTCAAGCTGGTCAACGACACCTTCGGGCACCTTGCGGGGGACGAGCTGATCCGCATGGTCTGCGGTGTGGTGCGCGAATCCGTGCCGGCGGGCGGTTTCGTCGCGCGTCTGGGCGGTGACGAGTTCGCCGTGCTGATGAAGGTGACGGGCGAGGACGAAGCGGTGATGGCGGTCGAGCGGCTGCTGCTCGCCTGTTCGACGACCTTCACCGTGTTCGGCCATTCGGTTCAGGGTTCGGCCTCGGCCGGGCTGGTCATCGTTCAACCGGGAATGCAGCACGACCCGATCGACGTGATGCGTCGTGCCGACCTTGCGCTCAACGAATCGAAAAAGGCGGGCCGCGGGGTCGTCCGCCTGTTCGACGAGAGCATGGATGAATCGATCCGCTTCCGCCGCCAGATCGAGGGCGGGCTCAGCCAGGCGATCGCCAATGGCGAGCTGCGCCTCGTTTATCAGCCGATCGTCGCGCGCGACGAGATGGAGGTGGTCGCGTTCGAGGCGCTGCTGCGCTGGAACAGCCCCGAATATGGCCATATCTCGCCCGGCCTGTTCATCCCGATCGCCGAAGAATCGAACCTGATCCATGAACTGGGCGACTGGGTGCTCGATGAAGCGCTCAGGATGCTTCAGCAATGG
>DATIGZ010000245.1:0-3214 GCA_035481255.1 Sphingomonas sp.
GCCGCAATAGCGAGTGCTTCGTTATCGTTGGCACTTGTGTGTATGGGCCGTCGCGGTGGTCCCATTCCGAACGAAAACAGCGCTTTTCAACACACGTCGATCCTGGTTCGGCCCCGTCAGAAACGGTGTCCAGATACACCACCATTTCTGGTGGAGCCGCCGGGTACTGCCCCCGGGTCCGCTGCATCTATTGCACGCCACAATTTATCGTCATAGCCGGGCGAACCCGGCACGTTCCAATATAGGGAACGGAATCCGAATGAAAAGAGTGGGTTTTGGCCTTGTGAACGCCATAAAGCGGGAGCAAATAGCATGCCATGCTTACCCAGCGTTCCCGTTATGCCCTGCGCGCCATGCTGTTTCTGGCGAAGCAGCCGCGGGAGGGCGCTCCGACCCCGATGACGCGGATCGCGGCGGAGGCGAATGTGCCGCGCAAATTCCTCGAACTGATCCTCGCGGACCTGCGCGAGGCGGGGTTCCTCGATTCGACCCGCGGCAAGATGGGCGGCTACCGCCTCGCACGGCCCAACCACATGATTTCGCTGGGTGAGATCATCCGCGTTATCGAAGGGCCGCTGGCGCTGGTGCCCTGCGTCAGCCGCACCGCCTATCGCCCCTGCCTCGACTGCAAGGACGAGGCGGCGTGCGCGATCCGCCACGCCATGGCGCGGGTGCGCGACGAAACCGCGCGGATCCTCGACGGCACCAGCCTTGCGGATGCCACCGCCGAGGATCTGGCCGCGGCGTAATTTGATCGGCGCCCGGCACCGCCCCGCTAAAAGCTACCCGTTCCGCTTCTTCAGCTCGTCGCGAATCTCGCGGAGCAGCACGACATCGGGGGATTCCTCGGCCACCGCTTCCGGAGCCTTGGGCACCACGCGATTCACCGCGCGCACCAGCAGGAAGATGATGAAGGCGATGATCAGGAAATTGACCGCCTGGGTCACGAACTCGCCATAGCCGAGCAGCGGCACGCCCGCTTTCTTGAGCGCCGCATAGTCGGTCGATCCGGCAAGGTTGGCCGGCACCTCGCCCAGCACCACGAAATAGCTCGAGAAATCGAGCCCGCCGAAAATCTTGCCGATCACCGGCATGATGATGTCCTCGGTCAGCGAGGTGACGATCTTGCCGAACGCCGCGCCGATGATGACCGCGACGGCGAGGTCGAGCACGTTGCCGCGCGCGATAAAGGCCTTGAATTCGTTGAGCATGGACGCACCCCTGAACTGTCTGTGCAGCGGGCAGGGTAACCGCGCGATTCGCCGACGGCAATCGCTCCTCCATTGCGCGCGGGCGATCGGTCTCCTACGTTCGCGGTGTCGTATCGATGCGACACACTTGGAGGGATTCTTGGACATGAAGCTTCGTCTCGTTGCCGCGATGGCTGCGGCGGCCCTGCTTTCGGCCTGCGGGCTCAACAGCGTTCCGACCGCCGAGGAAGCGGCGAAGGCGAAATGGGCCGAGGTGCAGAACCAGTATCAGCGCCGCGCCGACCTGATCCCCAACCTCGTCGCCACGGTGCGTGCCGCGGGCGCGCAGGAGAAATCGATTCTGGTCGAGGTGACGCAGGCGCGCGCCTCGGCGACTCAGGTGCGCGTCAGCGACGCCGATCTGACAGATCCGGCCAAGGTACAGGCGTTCGACCGCGCGCAGAACGCGGTGACTCTGTCGCTGCAGCGGCTGCAGGAGGCCTATCCCGAGCTCAAGAGCCAGGCGAATTACGCCACTCTGATGACTCAGCTCGAGGGTACCGAGAACCGCATTGGCATCGCGCGCCGCGACTATAACGGGGCGGTGCAGAGCTATAACACCACGATCCGGACCTTCCCCGACGCGATCGGCGCCAAGATCTTCTACGGTGCCAAGCCGATGGCCCCGTTCCAGGCGACCACCCCGGGCGCGGAAACCGCCCCGACGGTCAATTTCGGGAACGAGAGCTGAGCTGTCGCTGACGGAGCGGCGGTGATGATCGCCACTTTGCCGATGCTCGCCGCCGCGGTGCTGGTCGAGTGCGGCGCGTCGCCGGTGGCGCGGGTGCCGCATGACCTGCCTGCGCTGACCGGGCGGGTGGTGGACAATGCGAACCTGTTGCCTGCGGATCGTGAAGCGCTGTTGACCTCGGTGTTGGCGCAGACTGAGCGCACGACGAAGCACCAGTTTGTCGTCGTCACATTGCCGACGCTTGGGGGCAAGCCGATCGAACAGGTCGGGCTGGCGCTTGGCAATGGCTGGGGCGTTGGGCGCAAGGGGAGTGATGACGGCGTGCTGCTGATTGTCGCGCCCAATGAGCGCAAGGTGCGGATCGAGGCCGGTTGCGGCCTTGAGAAGTCGCTGACCGACGAAGAGGCGGATGGGATCATTCAGCAGCGCATCCTGCCGCGCTTCAAGAAGGGCGACATGGCGGGCGGTATCCTGACCGGGAGCGCCGCGATCATCCGCGAGATCAGTACGCCGGGAACCACACTGTGAGACCACTCCATTTCCTTCTTGCCCTGTTGCTCGCGGTGCTGGCCGGCACTGCGGCACAGGCGCAAACCTTTCCCAAGCTGACTGGCCGCGTGGTCGATGCCGCGAACCTGCTCAGCCCCGAGCAGGAGGCGCAGCTGACCGCGATGTCGGATGCGACCGAGCAGGCCACCGGGCGGCAACTCGTGGTCGCGACGGTGACTGACCTGCAAGGCTATCCGATCGAGGATTATGGCTATCAGCTCGGCCGGGCGTGGGGCATCGGCCAGAAGGACGCCAATAACGGCATTATCCTGCTGGTCGCGCCCAATGAGCGCAAGGTGCGGATCGAGGTCGGCTACGGCCTCGAGCCGATCATGACCGATGCGCTGTCCGGCATGATCATCCGCGACACCATCCTGCCGCGCTTTCGTGACCGGGACATGCCCGGCGGCATTGTCGCCGGGGCGAGCGCGATCAACGAGCAGCTCAAGCTGCCGCTCGAAGCCGCCGAGGCGCGGGCGAAGCAGCTGATCGACTCGGGCAAGGGCAAGCGGCGGTCGGGCAACGATCTCGAAGGCTGGCTCGTCGCGGCGTTCTGGATCTTCGTCGTGCTAGTGATCATCCTGCCGATGATTCTCGGCGCGGCGCGCGGCAAGAAATATCGCCGTGGCCGTGCGCCGGTGGTGATCTGGGGCCCCGGCTGGGGCGGCGACGGCGGCTCTTCGTCCTGGGGCGGCGGCGGCGGTTCCTCCTCGTCCTGGGGTGG
>DATIGZ010000246.1:0-2123 GCA_035481255.1 Sphingomonas sp.
GTCAGCTCGGCGGGCATCGGCACCGTCGCGGCGGGCGTCGCCAAGGCGCATGCCTATTCGGCGCAGTTGATGCACCTGCTGCAAACCGCGGTCGCGACCGACAGCTATTCGACCTATCTGCAATTCGCGCGCGGGGTCGCCGACCTGCCGCCGATTTACCTCCGCGACCTGATGGAGTTCAACTATCCGGCGCAGGGCGTCGCGCTCGACAGCGTCGAGGCGATCACCGAAATTCGCAAGCGTTTCGTCACGCCGGGGATGTCGCTCGGCGCGCTGTCGCCCGAGGCGCATGAGACGCTGGCGATTGCGATGAACCGCATCGGCGCCAAGGCGGTGTCGGGCGAGGGCGGCGAGGATTCGATCCGCTACAAGCCCTATGCCAATGGCGATAACGCCAACTCGACGATCAAGCAGATCGCGAGCGGCCGCTTCGGCGTCACCGCCGAGTATCTCGGCGCATGCGACGAGGTCGAGATCAAGGTCGCGCAGGGCGCCAAGCCCGGCGAGGGCGGCCAGCTGCCCGGCTTCAAGGTCACCGAGTTCATCGCCCGGCTGCGTCATGCGACGCCCGGCGTGACGCTGATCTCGCCGCCGCCGCACCACGACATCTACTCGATCGAGGATCTTGCGCAGCTCATCTACGACCTGAAGCAGATCAACCCGCGCGCGCGCGTTTGCGTGAAGCTGGTCAGCTCGGCAGGCATCGGCACTGTCGCGGCCGGCGTGGCCAAGGCGCATGCCGACGTGATCCTCGTCGCCGGCCATGTCGGCGGCACCGGCGCCTCGCCGCAAACCAGCGTCAAGTACGCCGGCACGCCGTGGGAAATGGGGCTTTCGGAAGTCAACCAGACGCTGACCCTCAACGGCCTGCGCGGCCGCGTGCGGCTGCGCACCGATGGCGGGCTCAAGACCGGGCGCGACATCGTCGTCGCCGCGATCCTGGGCGCCGAGGAATTCGGCATCGGCACGCTCTCGCTCGTCGCGATGGGCTGCATCATGGTCCGCCAGTGCCACAGCAACACCTGCCCGGTCGGCGTCTGCACGCAGGACGAACGCCTGCGGCAGAAGTTCACCGGGTCGCCGGAGAAGGTCATCAACCTGATGACCTTCATCGCCGAAGAGGTGCGCGAGATCCTCGCCAAGCTCGGGGTCAAGAGCCTCGACGAGGTGATCGGCCGTACCGAGCTGCTCCGTCAGGTCAGCCGCGGCGCCGAGCATCTCGACGATCTCGATCTCAACCCGATCCTCGCCAAGGTCGATGCGGACGAGAGCGAGCGCCGCTTCAGCCTCGACACCTGGCGCAACGCGGTGCCCGACAGCCTCGATGCGCAGATCATCGCCGATGCGAAGGCGGTGTTCGAACGCGGCGAGAAGATGCAGCTCGCTTACAACGTCCGCAACACCCACCGCGCGGTGGGCACGCGCTTGTCGAGCGAGATCACGCGGATCTTCGGCATGTCGAAGCTCGCCGACGGGCATGTGCAGGTCCGCCTGCGCGGCTCGGCCGGCCAGTCGCTCGGCGCGTTCCTGTGCAAGGGCGTGACGCTCGAAGTGTTCGGGGACGCCAACGACTATGTCGGCAAGGGCCTGTCCGGCGGCACGATCGTCGTGCGCCCACTGGTCAGCTCACCGCTCGACAGCCGGCGGAACACCATCATCGGCAACACCGTCCTCTACGGCGCGACCAGCGGCAAGCTGTTCGCGGCGGGTCAGGCCGGCGAGCGTTTCGCGGTCCGCAACTCGGGCGCTCAGGTCGTGGTCGAAGGCTGCGGCGCCAATGGCTGCGAATATATGACCGGCGGCGTCGCGGTGGTTCTCGGCCGCACCGGCACCAATTTCGGCGCGGGTATGACCGGCGGCATGGCGTTCATCTATGATGAGGACGGCGTGTTCGAGGCCAATGCCAACCCCGACAGCATCGTGTGGCAGCGCCTGTCCTCGGCGCATTGGGAAGCGGTGCTCAAGAACCTCGTCACCGAGCACCATGCCTCGACCGACAGCAACTGGTCGGGCGGGCTGCTTGAGGACTGGGACCGCATCCGCGGCAATTTCTGGCAGGTCGTGCCCAAGGAAATGCTCGAGCGGCTGTCGCATCCGCTGGATGACACGCAGGAGCTTGTCGC
>DATIGZ010000247.1:0-1813 GCA_035481255.1 Sphingomonas sp.
GGCGGGCGAGCCGATCCTGATCCCCGATATCCGCAACGATCCGCGCGTCCCGCTCAACGCCTATCTCGCGACCTTCGTCGCCAGCATGGCGATGTTCCCGATCGGCCGCACCGCCGCGCTCGGCGCCTATTGGCGCAATCCCGGCGCCGTCGATCTTGAGGCGGCCGACTTGATGACCCGCCTCGCCTCCGCCGCGCTCCGCATCTTCGACCCCAGCGCACCGTCCGCCCGTCAGGCCGGCTAGCGCTCACATTGACTTTTGGCAGCATTGTTGCCATATCCCCGGCCAGCGAGGCGTCATGCAGCGTGATCGGACGTGCCGGGAACCCCGGCCGCCCCGGCTCCGCCTCGGTTGATTACAGGCTTCCCTAGTCACGCGGGTCGTCATTTTTGACCCCGCCTCCGTGCGCGCTTTCGGCGTGCGCGTCGGCCGTATTTGCAAAGAGATTCCTTTGACCGAATTCAATACCCTCGGCCTGTCCGAGACCACCCTCGCCGCGCTTGCTGCGAAGGGCTACACCACCGCGACCCCGATTCAGGCGCAGTCGATCCCGGCGCTTCTGCAGGGCCGCGACCTTCTGGGCATTGCCCAGACCGGCACCGGCAAGACCGCCGCGTTCATGCTGCCCTCGATCGAGCGCCTCGTCGCCTCGAACAAGCGGGCGCAGCCGCGCGGCTGCCGTATGCTCGTCCTTGCGCCCACGCGCGAGCTGGCCAGCCAGATCGCCGAGAGCGCGCGCCAGTATTCGAAGGGCACCAAGCTCAGCGTCGCGACCGTGTTCGGCGGCACCTCGATCCACAAGAACAAGACCGACCTCGCGCGCGGCGTCGATATCGTCGTCGCGACCCCGGGCCGCCTCGTCGACCTGATCGACCAGTGCTACGCGATCCTGCTCGGAATCGAGATCCTCGTGCTCGACGAAGCCGACCAGATGATGGATTTGGGCTTCATCCATGCGCTCAAGCGCATCGTCCGTGAGCTGCCGAGCAAGCGCCAGACGCTGTTCTTCTCGGCGACCATGCCCAAGTCGATCCGCGACCTCGCCAACCAGTTCATCCATGAGCCGGTCGAGGTGAAGGTGACCCCGGTGGCGACCACCGCCGAGCGCGTCGAGCAGTTCGTTACGCATGTGAACCAATCGGAGAAGCAATCGTTGCTGACCATCGCTCTGCGCGATGATCGCATCGATCGCGCGCTGATCTTTACCCGCACCAAGCATGGCGCCGACCGCGTCGTGAAGCTGCTCGCCGCCAGCGGCATCGCCGCCAACGCGATCCACGGCAACAAGAGCCAGCCCCAGCGCGAGCGCGCGCTGGGCGAGTTCCGCTCGGGCAAGGTCAAGCTGCTGGTCGCGACCGACATCGCCGCGCGCGGCATCGACGTGTCGGGCGTCAGCCACGTGTTCAACTTCGAGCTGCCCAACGTGCCGGAACAGTATGTCCACCGCATCGGCCGCACCGCGCGTGCCGGCAATGACGGCGTGGCGATCAGCTTCTGCGCCGATGACGAGCGGACCTATCTGCGCGACATCGAGCGGCTGACGCGTCAGAAGCTCACCGTCGTCCCGCTGCCCGAGGACTTCATGGCCGAATCGGCGCGGATCAAGTCGAGCCGCGGTCCGGTGACGATCAGCCGCGACGAGCAGAACGGCCGCAACGGCCGGGCGATGCAGAACAACCGTGGCGGCCATGGCGGCCAGAACCGCAATGGCGGTCGCGATGGCCAGAACCAGCGCGGCCCGCGCCCCAACCCACATGGCGACCGCCGTCACGGCGAGCAGCGCAGCGCCAATGCAGGTCAGCGTCCCCAGGG
>DATIGZ010000248.1:0-9198 GCA_035481255.1 Sphingomonas sp.
CCGGCGCGGCTGGGTCGCCAGCCGTCTGATCGACCGCGGCGGCGACTGGAACAATCCGCGACCGCCGGTGCCCGGCCCCGGCCCCGGCCGGCGTTCGGAACTTCAGATGTTCACCGGACGCAATTGTCAGGGCAACACCTATTCGACGCTCGAGGCGGTGCCCAACCTCAATTATCCCGTGCGCTCGGCGCGCGTGATCGGCGGCACCGGCGATGTCAGCCGCGACGGCTGGCAGTTGTGCGTCGGCACCAACTATAACGGCGTGTGCACCTCGACCACGCCGCGCTGCTCGAACCTCGACGAGCTTGGCGGCCGCGCGCTGCGCTCGGTGCGTCCAGCCTTTGGCGAAGGCAGCGCCACCGGCCCGGCGATCTGCACCCGGGAATACGCGCCCGTCTGTGCCCGTTCAGGCCGGCGGGACAGGACCTTCAGCAATGCGTGCATGGCCAAGGCGGAGGGCTACACGGTCCGCTATCAGGGACAGTGCCGGTAACACGGCGCGGGATCGGACCGGCTGGAACCCAGCCGGTCCGCCTTTGCCGCGACGCCGCCCGCCGCTATAGGCGCGCGCATGGCAGACATTCTCATCCTCACCACCGGCGGCACCATCGACAAGCTCTATTTCGATGCGCTGAGCGAGTATCAGATCGGCGACAGCGTCGTCGCGCGCCTCCTCGCCGTGGCCCGATCGGCGCTTGAGGTTCGCGTGGTCGAGCTGATGCGAAAGGACAGTCTCGAGCTGACCGATGCCGATCGTGCGACGATCGCCGAAGCGGTGCGCAGCGCGCCCGAGGACCGAATCGTCATCACCCACGGCACCGATACGATGACCGACACCGCCGCCGCGCTGACGGGCATCCCGGGCAAGCGAGTCGCGCTGCTCGGCGCGCTTGCCCCGGCCCGCTTCGCGGAGAGCGATGCCGCGTTCAACCTCGGCATGGCTTTCGCCACGGTGCAGGTCGCCGCCGAACCGGGCGTGTGGATCGCGATGAACGGCACCGTCTTCGCCGCGGGCAGCGTGCGCAAGGACCGCGCCCGCAACAGCTTCGTCCCGATCTGATCGTCGCCTGATCAGCTATCCGATCGATCCAAGCCGCGCATCGATCGATGGCGGCTTTGGTTTGGACGCCCGGGGCCGCAACCAATAGTCACAGCTTCGAAGCGGTTCGCGCATGGATGCGAACCACGAGCTTGGGAGACGCATGTGACGACGATGAGCCCGGCCGATATGGGCCGCAGCCTTGGCCAGGGCCTTCTTTCCTTCCCCGTCACGCATTTCGACGCCGACGGCCGGTTCGACGAGGCCCCCTATCGCGCGCATTGCGCATGGATGCTCGAGCATGATCTGGCCGGTCTGTTCGCCGCGGGCGGCACCGGCGAGTTTTTCTCGCTAACCCCGAATGAGGTGGTTCAGGTGGTGAAGGCCGCCGTCGCCGAAGGGCAAGGCAAGCTCCCCGTCATCTCGGGCTGCGGCTATGGCACCGCGATCGCGACCGACATCGCGCGCGGCGCCGAGGCGGCCGGCGCCGATGGCCTCCTTCTTCTCCCGCCCTATCTGGTCGGATCGAGTCAGGAAGGCCTTGCCGCGCATGTCGAGGCGGTGTGCCGCTCCACCGGCCTTGGCGTGATCGTCTACAATCGCGACAACGCCGTGCTCAACGACGAGACGCTTGCCCGCCTCTGCGATCGCAACCCCAATCTGGTCGGCTTCAAGGACGGCGTCGGCGATATCGAGCTGATGACGCGCATCTTCCTGCGCATGGGCGACCGCCTCACCTATATCGGCGGGCTGCCGACCGCGGAGACCTTCGCCACGCCCTATCTCACGATGGGCGTCACCACATACTCGTCGGCGATCTTCAACTTCATGCCGCAATGGGCGCTGGCTTTTTACGCCGCGGTACGCGCGGGCAACCATGAAGAGGTGCAGAAGCAACTGCGCGATTTCGTGATGCCTTACCTCACCCTGCGCAATCGCGGGCGCGGCTACGCGGTGTCGATCGTCAAGGCGGGCATGCGCGTCATCGGCCGCGACGCCGGGCCGGTGCGCACCCCGCTGACCGACCTCACCACCGAAGAGCAGGACGAGCTGCGCCTGCTGGTCGAGCGGGCATCCGGCTCGCTCGCCAAGGCAGCCTGAGGGGCACCGTGCAGCCCGGCGTGACAGGACTTGCCGCGCCGCGCTACACCGGCGCCATGTTCGAGCTCAGCCAGCTCCGCTGCTTCGTCGCCGCGGCCGAGGAACTCCATTTCGGCCGCGCCGCCCAGCGGCTCAACATGACCCAGTCTCCGCTCAGCCGGCAGATCCAGCTGCTCGAGCGGATTCTGGGCGTCACCCTGCTCGAACGCACCAGCCGCCAGGTCAGCCTGACCCCGGCGGGCCATGTCTTCCTGATCGAGGCGCGGCGCATCGTCCGCCTCGCCGAAAGCGCCTCGCTCTCGGCGCGTCGCGTGGCCAAGGGCGACGCGGGCAAGGTGGCGATCGGCTTCACCGCCGTCTCCGGCTACAGCCTCGTCCCGCAGATCGTGGCGCAGGCGCGCGCGAGCCTGCCCAATATCGACCTCGAGCTGCGCGAGATGGTGAGCGGTGACCAAGTCGATGCACTGCTCACCGGCCTGATCGATATCGGCTTCGTCCGCCCGCCGGTAGACCGGCACGAGTTCGATACGCTGTGCGTGCTCCGCGAGCCGTTGCTGGTCGCGCTTCCGCCCGGCGATCCGCGGCAGGGCGAACCCGCGCTGTCGCTCGACAGTTTCGATGGCGAGCCGCTGATCATGTATGCGCGGCAGGGCGCGGGCTATTTCCACGACATGCTCGTCCGCCTGTTCGACGATGCCGGGGTGACGCCGAGCTATGTTCAGCATGTGACCCAGATCCATTCGATGCTCGGCCTGGTCCATGCCGGCCTCGCCGCGGCGATCGTACCGCAATCGGCATCGGGGCTTCACCTGATGGACGTCCAGTTCCGCGCGCTGCGCACCGAGCCCGAGGCCCCGGTCGAGCTGCACATGGCATGGCGCCGCGACAACGCCAATCCGGCGCTCGAGCCGATGCGCCTGCTCTGCGCGCAGATGGCAAGCGCATGATCGCCCGCCGCGCGCTGCTTGGCGCGCCGCTGCTGATCCCCACCGCGGCATGGAGCGCGCAGCGGGGCGACCCGATCGCGGCCACTCGCCATGGCAGAGTGCGCGGGACGAAGGAACGCGGCGTCCTCATCTTTCGCGGCGTGCGCTACGGCGCCGATACCCGCGCGCACCGCTTCGGACGCGCGCTGCCGCCCGCGCGCTGGTCCGGTATCGCCGATGCGACGCGATACGGCCCCGCCGCTCCCCAGACCCGCGCCGGGGAGCCGACCAGCGAGGACTGCCTGTTCCTCAACGTCTGGACCCCGGCGCTCGATCGCGGACGGCGGCCGGTGATGGTCTATTTCCACGGCGGCGCGCATGCGCACGGATCGGGGTCGGACCCGCTCTATGACGGCGCCAGCCTCGTCCACCGTGGGGATGTGGTGGTGGTGACGCTCAACCACCGGCTGGCGGGACTTGGCTATGCCTATCTCGCCCAGCTCGGCGGTCCGGCAGAGTCTGGCAATGCCGGCAATCTCGACATCGTCCTCGCGCTCCAGTGGGTCCGCGACAATATCGCGGGCTTCGGCGGCGATCCGGATCGCGTGATGGTCTTCGGCCAGTCGGGCGGCGGCGCCAAGGCGATCACGCTGATGGCGATGCCCGAGGCGCGCCCCCTCTTCCACCGCGCCGCGACGATGAGCGGCCAGCATGTCACCGCCGCCGGTCCGCGCAACGCCACGATGCGCGCGCGGGCGTGGATGGCCGAGGCCGGCGCGAAGAATGTCGCCGAACTCAAGGCACTGCCCGTCGAACGCCTCGTCGAGGCGATGGCGATGACCGACCCGATCGAGCGCAAGGGCGAGATCAGCTTCACCTCGACGCTCGATCACCATATCCTGCCCCGCCACCCCTTCGTCCCCGACGCCCCGCGCGAAGCGGCGCATATCCCGCTGATCGTCGGCAACACCCATGACGAGACCGGTCTGTGGATCGCCGACCAGCTCAAACGCGGCGACACCGACTGGGACAACCTCGCCGAACGTATCGGTACGCAGATCACCAAGGACGTCGCGCCCGATTGGGTGGTCCGGCGCTATCGCGAGATCTATCCGCAGAAGACTCCCGGCCAGATCCTGCTCGCCGCAACCACCGCCGGCCGGTCCTGGCCCGGCCACCTCATCCAGGCCGAGGAACGCGCGAGGATCGGCGCGCCGACATGGATGTATCAGCTCGACTTCCCCTCGCCCGAGGCGGGCGGCGTGCTCGGCGCCTTCCACACGCTCGATATTCCTTTGGTGTTCGACAATGTCGCCGCCAAGGGATCGCGCACCGGCGACACCCTCGCGGCGCACCGCCTCGCCGGGCGCATGGCCGACGCCTTCATCGCCTTCGCCCGCACCGGCGACCCCAATTGCGCGAGCGTGCCGGCATGGCCGCGATTCACGCTGGAGCAGCGGCAAACGATGATCTTCGACACCGACACCCGGGTGGTGAGCGACCCGCGCCGCGCAGAACGCCTGCTCTGGTCGGTTGCGCCCTATATCAAGCCGGGCGGGTAGCGCCGCTTGATGAACGCCCGCCTCGGGTTAGGATGCGGCATGACTATTGGAACGCTGATCCTGTTCGGTGCGATCGCAGGATTGCTTGTCGGTCTCTTCATTCCCAGTCAGCGGCTCGGCTGCGTCATCCTGCTGGCTGTGCCGATTGCCATGTTCATCCATGTCAGCCGTTGGCAGGACGCAAACCCGGACGCGCTCGGATCGACAAGCGGACTCGACTTCGTCTTCGGCCCCTTGTGGCCAAGTCTTGGCGCGATTGTCGGCTTCGTCGCGGGCCGGCTGCTCCGCAAGGCGCTCTTCAAATAGCCGGCGCTACCGCTACCGGTCCCACGGAAACGCCAACGTCGGCGCATTGGCATAACGCCGCATCGCCAGTCCCAGCCGCGCGCCGCAGCCCGGCTCTAGCCGCAAGGTGAAATCGCGGCCGCCGACCGGCACCGTCTGATCGTCCAGCGTCACGGACTCGATCCGGTGCTCGGCATAGGCACCACCCTGCACCGTCACTGTCCGCGCGACCTTGCCGAGATTGACCAAGGTCACGTCGGTCGAAGCATCGCCCAGCGCGTGGACCAGCGCCGCGACATCCTGCGGCACACCCGCCCGCCGCCGCTCGGGATCGAAATAGCGCAGCCGGCAATGCAGCACGACGCCGCCCTGATTGGGCGAGGTCGACGTCCATGGCGGGCGGGCGATGTGCATGCCGCCGGTCATCAGCTGGATCAGGCTCTTGACGCTCGCCGGGGTCTTGTCGAGCGGCCAGTCGGCGAGCCGAGTGTCGCGCGTGGTGGTGTCCTCGCGCATCCTTTTCTCGCGCTCGGCGACGCGCGCGAGATCGGCGTTCATCGCCTCGACCGGATAGCCGTCATTCTTGCCCAACAGGAACGACACCCACGGATTCTCGCCCGCCAGTTCCAGATCGTCGGCGCGCTGGGTCACGTACCAGATCTCGAACCCGTTGGTGCGATAGGGGCCGGGCTTCCAGCCGTACCAGCCGTCCGCGCCATACATGGTCGGCGTCTCGAACTTCCCGTCGCGCTGCCGCCCGGCATCGTTGATCCGCGCATTCTGGCGCCGCCACACCTCGATATAGGCGCTGTCGCCGGTCAGCAGCGTGCCGTTGAGGAACGCGGTGATCGATCGCGGCACGCGGTTGCGGTCCTCGCGCTTGCCGGTCTGCGGCACGACGGGCGAGAAGCCCCAGCCATAGACCCCGCCCCACCAGTCGGGCGCGGCCTTGCCGTCCAGCCCGACCTTGCTCGGCACGATGCCTTCATTGGCGTTGGCGCGGCTCACCCAGGCGTCGAGATAGTCCAGCGCCCAGCGCCGGTACCGCTCGCCGCCGCCCAGCGCATAGGCGTTGAGCGCCAGCGTCGTCGCCTGCAAGTTGAGCGGATTGTCGCCGACCACATCGGTATATTCGACATAATGGTCGAGCGTCTCCTGATAGGTCGACTCGCCATGTTCCATATGGAAGCGCTCGCCCGCCTCGAACGGGTCGCCCGCCCAGTCGAGCGACGTCGCGTCGCGCATCATCGGCCCGCGGCTGCCGTTCATCACGCTGCGGATGATGCGGTGCGCGGGGTCGTAGTTGCGCACGCTGCGGTCGTGCCCGGTGTAGAAGTCCGCGAAGCGCCGGGTGCGCGCGATCAGCGCGGGGTCACGCGGCGCGGACAGACCCATGACGTTGAAGGTCGTCAGCCCCTCGGCATTGTGCTGCCAGTCCATCTGTACCGGAAAATCGCGATGATACATGCCGGCCCGCGCGACCGGCACGTCAACGGTTCGCATCGCCGCATATTGTTTGAGATGCCCTTCCCAGAAGCGCTGCGTCAGCGTCAGAATACGATCGGGCGCGCCCAGCGCGTGCAGGATCGCCCAGTCGTTGGTCGCTTCCGCCGCGTCGTCGGGTCCGTCATTCGCGCCCCAGCGCTCGAACACCAGCAGGTGATCGCGCCGGTCGACATATTTGGCGTAGAAGGCCTCGCACGCCTCGGCGTTGCGCGCGATCAGTTTGCGCTGAAGCAATGCCCATTCGGGCGGCGCCATGGGCGTGGCCGCTCTGAGTTGCACCCGCGCCGCCCGCGCCGCGGCGGGAACCAGCGTCGCTACCGCGCCGCCCAGCAGCACCCCTCTGCGATGAACCCTCATTCGCCGATCTGCATCCGGCGGATCGGGCCGGCGATGACGAGGAAGGCAAAGATCGTCATCACGCAATGCGCGCCGACGAACACCAGCGCCCAGTCGAACGATCCGGTCGCCGCGACGATGAAGCCGACGACGATCGGCGTGACGATCCCCGCCATGTTACCGAACATGTTGAACACTCCGCCCGACAGCCCGGCGAGCCGCTTCGGTGCGACATCGGCCATCACCGCCCAGCCGAGCGAGGCGACGCCCTTGCCGAAGAAAGCGACCGACATCAGCGTCACCACCAGCCACTCCTGCTCGGCCCATACACAGGCGATGATCGCGGTGGCGAGCAGCATCCCCACCGTCAACGGCCCCTTGCGCGCCAGATCGAGCGACCCGGTACGCTTGAGGATCAGGTCCGAGACATAGCCCCCGGCCAGCCCGCCGACAAAGCCGCACAGTGCCGGCGCTGCGGCGGCGAACCCGGCCTCCATGATGTTGAGGCCGCGTTCCTTGACCAGATAGATCGGGAACCAGGTGACGAAGAAATAGGTCAGCACGTTGATGCAGTACTGGCCCAGATAGATGCCGAGCATCATCCGATTGGCGATCAGCTTGCCGACATTGCCCCAGTCGAACGCCGCCGCGCTGCCCGAGCCGCCGTCTTCCATATGAATGAGGCCGCCGCCCTTCTCGATATGGTCAAGCTCCGCGGCATTGATCGACGGATGACGCGCGGGGCTATGAATGAAGCGCAGGAACACCGCTGTCGCGATCAGCCCCAGCACCCCCATCACCCAGAAGATCGAGCGCCAGCCATAGCTGTGCGCGAGCCAACCCATCAGCGGCGCGAACGCGACCAGCGAGAAATATTGCGCCGAATTGAAGATCGCCGATGCGGTCCCGCGCTCGGCCGAGGGAAACCATGAGGCGACCAGCCGCGCATTGCCGGGGAAGGACGGCGCTTCGGCGAGACCGACCAGAAAGCGCAGCGCGAACAACATTGCGACGGCGGGCAGGAACGCGATCATCCCGGCAAAGCCCTGCAGCGCGGTGAACACCGACCACAGGGCAATCGCCGCGGCATAGACGCGCTTGGTGCCGAACTTGTCGAGCAGCAGCCCGCCCGGCACCTGTGCGAGGACATAGGCCCAGGCGAAGGCGGAGAGGATGAAGCCGGTCTGGACCGGGTTCAGACCCAGCTCGTGCGCCGCGGCGCTCCCCGCGATCGAGAAGGTTGCGCGATCGGCATAGTTGACGCTGGTGATGATGAAGATCAGCGCAATGATCGCGTGCCGCACATGTGTCGGGCGCATCTCTGTCGCCGGGGTGCGCTGATCGGTCACGCGTCGCTCTCCTCATGCCCGCGCGTCCAATGCGCGCGATCCTTATCCCAGCACCGGTACCCGGCACGGCGAAAGCGGTCCAAGATAAAGAGCGGGACGATCAAGCCAGAAACTGGCTGGATCGGCAGGAGCTTTTCCAGTGCCGGGACACGATCAGTGCGCGTCGCGCATCGATCCATGTTCGATTGGCGTTGGCGTCGCCACCCCGGTCGCGCCTAGCAGAACATCGCAATCGGCTCGTCCACGAAGCCGTACACAGCTAGCCGAGGGGAGTCTGAAATGTCCCGTGTCCATATCCTGAAGTCCGTGTTCGCGCTGTCGGCTGCGGTCACCGCCCTTTCCGCCGCGCAGGCCCAGACCGCTCCCGATCAGGCCGCCGAAGAAGCCGAAGCTCCCGCCGAAGCCGGTCAGGAAGTCATCGTCACCGGCTTCCGCGAGAGCCTCAGCAGCGCGCTCAACCTCAAGCGGCGCGAAACCGCCGCGGTCGACGCGATCAAGGCGGAGGACATCGCCGAATTCCCAGACCTCAACCTCGCCGAATCGCTTCAGCGCATCCCCGGCGTGGCGATCAGCCGCGTGAATGGCGAAGGCCGCAGCATCTCGATCCGCGGCCTCGGTCCCGAATATAGCCGCGTGCGCATCAACGGCATGGAAGCGATCGGCACCACCGGCGGCACCGACAATTCGGGCGGCGTCAATCGCGGCCGCGGCTTCGACTTCAACATCTTCTCGTCGGACCTGTTCAACAGTCTGACCGTGCGCAAGACCGCGACCGCCGATGTCGAGGAAGGGTCGCTGGGCGGCACCGTCGATCTCCAGATCGCGCGCCCGTTCGACTATCGCGAGCCGACTGCGGTGTTCTCCGCGGGGGTGAGCTACAACGACCTTGCGCAGAAGGCGACGCCGCGCGTCTCGACCCTGCTCACCACCACCAGCCCCGACGGCAAGTTCGGAGCGCTCGTCTCGATCGCCTATGAGGAGCGCCGGCTGGTCGAGGAAGGCGCGAACATCACGCGCTGGACCTATGGCGGGTTCAACGGCGGGTTCCACCCGAGCTCGACGATCGCCGGCAAGACGATCGCACAGATCAACGA
>DATIGZ010000249.1:0-3472 GCA_035481255.1 Sphingomonas sp.
ACCCAGCTCATCACCGCCGAGGTCGACCGCATCGCCGCGCTGATCGACCGGATGCAGGACTTCACCGACACGCGCCCGCCCAAGCTGGCGCCGCACAACATCTATCCTTTGCTGGATCACGCGCGGCGAGTGGCACTGGCCGGGTTTGCGCGGGGCATCACGATCGAGGAGCGGTTCGATCCGTCGCTCCCGCCGGTGATGATGGACAAGGACGCGTTCCAGCAGGTGGCGATGAACCTGCTCAAGAACGCCGCCGAGGCGCTCAAGGACACGCCAGACCCGAAGATCGTGCTGGTGACCCAATATCGCCATGGCGTCGCGATGCGGCCGGGGCCGGATCAGCCGCGGCGCTGGCTGCCGATCGAATTCTCGGTCAGCGACAACGGGCCGGGCGCGCCGGCGGATATCGCTAGCCACCTGTTCGAGCCGTTCGTGTCGGGCAAGCCCGAGGGCAAGGGCCTTGGCCTCCCGCTGGTCGAGAAGCTGGTGCGCGACATGGGCGGCGTGGTCGAATATGCGCGCGCCGGCGATCCCGAGATGACGGTGTTCCGCGTCAACCTTCCGCGCGCGGACGGGTGAGATGACGATGGACTGGGTCGATATCGTTGGGTGGGCGGGGGCGGTGCTGGTTCTGGCAGCCTATGCCCTTGTGTCCACCAAGCGGCTCGACGGCGACAGCATCGTCTATCAGTCGCTGAACGTCGCGGGGGCGATGGGGATGCTGATCAATACCTATGTCCGCGGGGCGCTGCCCTCGGCCGCGCTCAACGTGATCTGGATCGGGATGGGGGTTTACGTGCTCGCGAAGGTGATCTTCGGGCGGAGGCGGGACGCATGAGCGTGACCGGATCGGTCCTGATCTGTGACGACGATGCCGCGATCCGCACCGTGGTGACGCAGGCGCTGCGCCGGGCGGGGCACCGCGTGACGGCGGCGGCGTCGCTGGGCGACCTCAAGCGCGAGATGCGCTCGGCGATGCCCGATGTGGTGGTGACCGACGTGGTGCTGCCCGACGGCAACGGACTCGATCTGGTGGCGACGCTGACCGGGGAATATCCCGATCTGCCCGTCATCGTCCTTTCGGCGCAGAACACGCTGGCGACCGCGGTGCGCGCGACCGAGGCGGGAGCGTTCGATTACCTCCCGAAGCCGTTCGACCTCGACGCGCTGACCACCACCGTCGCGAGCGCGCTGGCACGTGGGCGGCGGCTGGTCGACGACCTGCCGGCGACCGAAGACCACGCCGTCGCGCTGATCGGCCGATCGCCGGCGATGCAGGAAGTCTATCGCGTGATCGCGCGGGTCGTCTCCAACGAGCTGACCGTGCTGATCACCGGCGAGAGCGGCACGGGCAAGGAGCTGGTCGCACAGGCGATCCACGACCTTGGCCCGCGGCGTCGCGCCCCCTTCGTGGCGCTCAACATGGCGGCGATCCCGCGCGAGCTGATCGAGGCCGAGCTGTTCGGGCACGAGAAGGGCGCCTTCACCGGCGCGGCGGCGCGGGTCGCGGGCAAGTTCGAGCAGGCGTCGGGCGGCACCCTGTTCCTCGACGAGATCGGCGACATGCCGATGGAGGCGCAGACGCGGCTGCTGCGCGTGCTGCAATCGGGCGAGTTCACCACCGTGGGGGGCGCGCGGGCGATCCGCGCCGACGTGCGCATCGTCGCGGCGACCAACAAGGACCTGATGAGCCAGGTGGTCGCGGGGCAATTCCGCGAGGATTTGTTCTACCGGCTCAACGTGGTGCCGATCGCGCTGCCCGCGCTGAGGGAACGGCGGCAGGACATCAAGCTGCTCGCGCGCCACTTCCTCGACCGGGCGGTGGAGGACGGGTTGCCGCGCAAGGCGGTGGGCGACGACGCGATCGCCACGCTTGAGGCGCATGACTGGCCGGGCAATGTCCGCGAGCTGGAGAACCTGATGCGGCGCATGGCCGCGCTGCATCGCGACGAGTGGATCGACGCCGCGGCGGTGCGGACGATGCTGGGGGAGGGCGCTAGTCTGCTCCCGGCCGCGCGAGACGAGGGGATCGAGGCGGCAGTCCATGCCCGGCTCCAGCGGATCGCGGTCGAGGAGCCCAAGGTGCTGGAGGACGGGACGCTTTACGACCGCATCATCGGCGAGGTCGAACGGCCGCTGATCGAGGCGATGCTGGCGCGTCACGGGCAGAACCAGCTGCGCGCGGCGCGTGCTCTGGGGATCAACCGCAATACACTGCGCAAACGGCTCGACACGCTCGGGATCGACGTTGGCGGCGCGCGACAGGACGATGGCCCCTGACGGCAGGCCGATTGAAGAAGTGTGTTTTCAAGGCAACGGTCTTGTTGTAGCCATGCAACGATGACTGCCGTCGCCGAGCCGATTGCTGATACCCTGCCGACCGCGCGGCGCTTCTCGGTCACGCCCATCCTCGAACTGATCGTGTTCGGCGTGGCGGTCGGCATGATGCTGACCACCTATCTGGTGATCAGCGGCAATACCGGATCGCAACGGCTGCTCACGCCGCCGCTGGTAGCGCTGCTGCTGGTGGCCAATCTGGTCCCGCTGGTCGCGCTGATCGTGCTGATCGGCCGCCGAATCGCGATGCGTCGCGCGGCGCGGTCACCGCTGGGCGGACGCGCGCGACTGCACGTCAGACTCGTCGCGATCTTCTCGATCCTGGCGAGCGTGCCGACGATATTCGTGTCGATCGTCGCGTCGCTGCTGTTCCAGTACGGCGTCGAGTTCTGGTACTCCGACCGCGCGCGATCGATGCTCGAGAATGCGTCGGCGGTGGCGCAGGGCAGTTTCGACGATCTGGGGCAACGCGTCGGCGCGAATACCGAGGCCATGTCGATCGACCTGTCGCGCGCGCTGAGTGAGGGCGTGCCGATCGATAGTCAGGAGTTCTTCAACTACCTGCTTCTCCAGACCACGCAGCGCGAGCTTTCCGAAGCGGCGATCGTCCGCGAATCCAACTCGGGCGAGATCCTGACGCTCGCCATTCTCAATCCCTATGAACGGCTGGTCGAGGAACAGGTCAGCGCAAGCGCGATCCGCGAGCTCAAGGAAGGCAAAAAGCGCGTCGTCGTCGAGGACGCGGGAGGGCGCTTCCGCGCGCTGACCCGCTTCCCCGGGACGCAGAACGCCTATCTCTATGCCGCGCGCGTGATCGATCCGGCGCTGTTCGAGCGCAAGACCCGCGCTGAATCGGTGGTCCGCGACTTCACCTCGCTGACCGAACGCTCGCGCACCTTGCAGCTTCAGTTCAACATCGCGTTGCTGGTGCTGTCGCTGCTGATCGTCGGACTTGCGGTGTGGGTGGCGCTTGAGATCGCCGACCGTCTGGTTCGCCCGGTGGGCGATCTGGGCACGCGCGTGCCGACACCAAAATCGCAGGACGAAATCGGCATCCTCGCCACCGCGTTCAACCGGATGACCGACCGGCTGCAGGAACAGACCAGCGCACTGGTCGCCGCGAACGCGGAGTCCG
>DATIGZ010000250.1:0-2250 GCA_035481255.1 Sphingomonas sp.
GCGCGAAGCCAAGCCGCTCGGTGAACGGGCGGTTCTTCATCCGCAGTCGGTGTCCTTGGACGGCTTCGGCTCCAGCGGCGCGGGTTTCTCCCGTCCTGCCCGCCAGTCCAGCTCAGGGTTGCCGATGATCGACTCGCGCGCCGCTCTGATATCGCCCGCCTCATGCTGGATGCGAAGCCGTTCGCGGTCGCGGCGGCGGTAGAGGTCCTCGGTCCGGTCGATCTCCTGCGCGTCGACGCCCACCGCGTCCATCGCGCGGCGGGCCATGACGATCGCCGATTCCAGCACCTCGCGCACCACGCCCGCCGCCGAACCGCCCTTGAGCTTCAGCAGCGCGCGCCGGTCATAGGCACGCACGAAGATCGATGCGTCGGGGAATGCTTCGTGGACCGCCTCGACCAGCTCGGCGCTGACCTGATCGCCGTCGAGGCAGAACAGGATCAGCTCGGCGTCTCCCGCACCCGCCTGACGCAGCAGGTCGAGCCGTGTGCCGTCGCCATAATAGACCTTCGCGCCGAACTGTCCGGCGATGTCGATCATCTCGATATCGGTGTCGATCAGCGTGACGGCGATGCCCTGCGCATTGAGCATCTGTCCGACCGTCTGGCCGAAGCGGCCATAGCCGACGATGATCGCGTTCGATCCGTCCGCCACCGGACCGTCACGCTCGCCCTCCGGGCCGATTTCCTCGGCGCGGAAACGGCGGGTGAACATCATCAGGAACGGCGTCGTCGCCATCGACAACGTAACGACCGCGCTGAAGATGCTCACCGCTTCGGGCGCGATCAGTTGCGCGCCCTGCGCCTGCGCGAACAGCACGAAGGCGAACTCGCCGCCCTGACTGAGCAGCAGCCCGAGCGCCAGCGCCTGCCGCCAGCCCATGCGGAAGGCCAGGCCCAGCCCGGTGATGACAATCGCCTTGGTTCCGACCAGCGCCAGCGCCATCGTGATCACGAAGAACGGCCGCTCGGCGATCGCGGAGAGGTCGAGCAGCATGCCGACCGAGAGGAAGAAAAGCCCCAGCAGGATCGAGCGGAACGGCTCGATATCCGCCTCCAGCTCATGCCGGTACGGACTGTCGGCGAGCATCACGCCCGCGACGAAGGCGCCGAGCGCGGTGGACAGGCCCAGCGATTGCATCAGCGCCGCGCTCGCCACCACGGTGAACAGCCCGGCAAACACGAACAACTCGCGCTCGCCCCAATTGCCGATCAGCCGGAACAGCGGCCGCAACACATAGCGCCCGGCAAGGACGAGGCCCGTGATCGCAACCACGGTGTAAACGCCCAGCAGCCAGCCCGGCGGTCCGCCCGCATCGGCCGGGTTGCGGCTCATCACCGCGATGATCGTAATCAGCGGAACGATCGACAGATCCTGAAACAGCAGGATCGAGAAGGCACGCTCGCCGAACGGAGTGCGCATGCGTCCCGCCGATTGCAGCATCGGCAGCACCTGCGCGGTCGAAGACAATGCCAGCGGCAGCCCCAGCGCCAGTGCCGCCTCGGGCGAGAAGCCCGCGCCGACCGCCACCACCGCGCTGATGACAAGGCCGCACAGCACCACCTGCAACAGCCCGAAGCCGAAGATATCCTGCTTCATCCGCCACAGCCGCGCCGGGCTCAGCTCGAGCCCGACGAGGAACAGCAGCAGCGCGATGCCGAACTCGGCGATGCCCATCTTGGTCTCGGCCTCGCCGACCAAATTGAGCAGTTGCGGGCCGACCAGCGCACCCGCGACGAGATAGCCCAGCGTGGCGCCCAGCCCCATGCGGCGGAAGATCAGCACGAACACCAGCGCGAAACCGAACAGCGGCGCGTATTCGGCGATGTAGGTGTGCGCCGCGGCGGCTTCGTGTTCCATCAGACGCGCACCTTCGCGGCGATCCGCGCGGCCTCGGCCACCGCCTCGAACCCCAGCCGGATCGACGGGTGGCGGGCACTGTGCGGCAACGCGGGCGCGAAGATCTCCAGCCCCGGCCATGCCGGCGGCGTGTCGCGCTCACCGGCGAGCCATGCCGTCAGTTCGTCGCGCGCCGTTGCCAGCTCTTCCGGCGTACGCCCCACGGCGTGCGCGCCCATCAGCGATGCTGATGCCTGACCCAGCGCGCAGGCATGGACGGTCATCCCGATCGCGCCGACGCGGCCTTCGTCATCCAGATCGACATCCACGCTCACCCGGCTGCCGCAGACCGGTGAGCGTTTCTCGACGCTCGCCATCGGCTCGGCCAGCCGTTCGTGAAAGGGAATCGAC
>DATIGZ010000251.1:0-2239 GCA_035481255.1 Sphingomonas sp.
TGGCGAAGCCGATGCGCAGGCCGCGCGGGGCGTCGTCGCGCGTCATGAACGAGCGCGAGGCGGCGAATCGCAGGCCCATCCCGGCGGCGCGCGCCTCCATCGCGTCGAGATCGGTGCGGAAGCGCAGCCAGAAGGCGAGACCGCCATCGGGCATCTTGTAATCGGCGATGTCGCCCAGCGTGCGGTCGATTTCGGCGGCGAAACTCTCGCGGCGCTTTGCATAGACCTGCCGCACCTTGCGCGCGTGGCGTCTGAGTTCGCCATTCTCGATCAGTTCGGCGGCGGCGTCTTCGGTCAGCGCATTGCCCATGCCGTCGGTGAGCGAAACCATGTGCGCGATCGCGTCGATCACCGGCGGCGGCGCGGCGACATAGCCGATGCGCAGCGCGGGCAGCAGCAGCTTCGACATGGATCCGACATAGATGACATGGCCCGGGCCATAGCCGGCCATCGGGAGCAGCGGCTGCGATTCGAAGTGGAATTCGTGGTCGTAATCATCCTCGATGATCGCGAAGCCGAACTGGTGTGAAAGCTCGAGCAGACGCAGGCGGCGTTCTGGTCGGAGCGAGACGGTGGTGGGGAACTGGTGGTGCGGGGTCACGAACACCGCGCGCACCGCGTTGCGGCGGCAGGCGTGCTCGACCGCCCCGATGTCGATCCCGTCCTCGTCGAGGCCCACCGCGACGACATTGGCGCCGAGCGCGCGGAAGGCGGCCACCGCGGGCTCGTAGGTCAGTGCCTCGACGATCACCGTGTCGCCGGGACGGACAAGGACGTGCGCGGCGAGAAAGATGCCGTTCTGGCTACCGCGCGTGATGCAGATATTCTCGGCGGTGACGGGCAGGCCGCGCTGGCTCTTGAGCATCGTCGCGATGCTTTCGCGCAGCGCGGGGGTGCCGCGCGGGTCGCCATATTGGAACTTATTCTCGCGCGATGCCTTGTGCGCCGCCGAGCGATAGGCGCGCGCGAGCAGTTCGGCCGGGAAGAGGCGGCCGTCGGGCGCGCCTTCGTCGAGCTTGAGACCGGGCCCGGAAGGAAGCGCGAGCGGACGTTCGGGCGGGGTCGCATAGCGATAGTCGATCGGCGCGTTGCTCATCGTCGCCTCGGCCTCGCTCCGCTGCTTGTTCGCGGGTTCTGGCAGCGAGGCGGAGACCATCGTGCCGCGCGTGCCTGCTGAGTCGAGCCAGCCCTGCGCGATCAGATCCTCGTACGCCAGCACAACGGTCTTGCGATTGACGCCGAGGATCTGGGCCAGCTCGCGGCTGGAGGGGAGATAAGTGCCCGAGGTGAGTCGGCCGCGTTCGATGTCGCGGATCAGCGCCTGAATGATCTGCATATAGATCGGAACGTCGCGCGAGGGGTCGATACGCTCCCCCAGACTAACCTGCCACGGACGCAGCATTGGATCTGTTCCTTCCCTCATCGAAATAAGTGGTGGGGACCAAGGCTAACGTGACAATTCCACGCTGGCAACGCTGCGCTGGACCCCGATGCTTTTCGGTCTTGGTGCTTGTCGCCCCCCGAACCCTGGGGAACAAGGGGGCCATCAACGACGGACGCAAGAGTAGATGAACGGGGCGGAACAGGTGGCAGGCACGGTGCAGCCGAAGGATGAACGGCCGCTGTTCGAGCGGTTCGGCGACGCCGATGTGCGCGCGCTGATCGAAGGATTCCCGCTCGCCTGGGTGTGCGGCGGCGGCGCGGCGGCGCTGGAAGCGAGCCTGTTGCCGCTGATCGGCGTCTATGACGGCGAGGGCCGGCTGATCGAGTTGATCGGGCATTTGATGCGGTCCAACCCGCTCTATCATGCGCTGAGCGACGATCCGCGCGCGACGATCCTGTTCAGCGGACCGGACGCCTATGTCAGCCCCGAACATGCCGGACGCCGCGACTGGGCGCCGACCTGGAATTATGCGCAGGTGAAGATCGGCGCGGAGATCGCGTTCGACGAGGCGCTGACCGAATATTCGCTCAAGGTGCTGATCGATGCGATGGAGGCCGGCCGTCCCGCGCCGTGGGGCGTCGAGGAACTGGGCGCGCGTTATGGCGGGATGCTTACGCGGATCATCGGATTCCGCGCGCGTGTCACGGGACTGTCGGGCAAGTTCAAGCTGGGGCAGGACGAGGACGACGCGACGCTGCACGCGATCCTGGGCGCGCTGCCCGATGCGCAGAGCGTCGCGTGGATGAAAAGGTTCAACGGGGGGCGTTGACGATGGCCAAGGGGGCAGGGCTAGGT
>DATIGZ010000252.1:0-15927 GCA_035481255.1 Sphingomonas sp.
CCCCGGACGAGAGCGACTATCTCCGCGCCGCCGCCAACCGCTACTTCAAGCGCCAGATCGCGCCCGCCGACATCACCGCCACCTGGTCGGGCATCCGCGCCCTCTACGACGACGGCCGCGACGAGGCGCGCACGATCACCCGCGACTATGTGCTCGAGCTCGACACGAGCGGCGCGGCGGTGCTGTCGGTGTTCGGCGGCAAGATCACCACCGCCCGCGCCCTTGCCGAGCACGCGATGAAGAAACTCGCTCCCGTTCTGGAGTTCACGGCACGACCGGTCACGCGCGACCGGCCGCTGCCCTGATCGTCCGTCAGTAAGCGCGCGCGACCAGAATCCGCTCGACCGCCGGGCGGCCGGTGAACATGCAGGTCCCGTCCGCCGGCGCCGCGTCGAGCGGCACGTTGCGGAAAGTGAGCTTGAGCGCCTTGATCCGCTCGACCGCCTTGTCCAGTTCCTCGCCGGTCGGCTTGGCCCACTGCACCTCGACCCAGCCGGGATATTTGCCCGAGCCCTCGAAATGCGCCTTGAGCGCGTCGAAGCTATCGACGCCGCGCACGATATTGGCGTCCAGCTTGGTGCGCGCCTGACTGTGCAGCGCGGTCTGGATTTCCTCCAGCAGGCCCGCCGCCTGCGCGACGAAGTCGCCCTTGGCCAGGATCGCGCTGTCGAGCTTGCCGTCCTCGCGATACAGCCGGTCACGGCGGATGACAGAGACATTGCCGCCCGCCATGTCGCGGCCGCCGACCTCGATCACCACCGGCGCACCCTTCTTGACCCAGCCCCAGCGCTTGTTCGCCGCCTTGGCGGCGCGGGTGTCGAGCAGTACGCGCACCGGCTCGCCGAACGCTGACTGCTTGACCAGCTCGGCCTTCAGCGCCTCGCAATAGTCGAGCAGCGCGGCGTCCTCGTCGCTGTCACGCAGCATCGGCACGATCACCACCTGCCACGGCGCCAGCCGCGGCGGCACGCGCAGGCCGTCATCGTCGCCATGCACCATGATGATCCCGCCGATCATGCGCGTCGACATGCCCCAGCTGATCGTGTTGGCCAGCTCGAATTCGCCATTCGCGTTCTGGAAGCGGATGTTCTGCGCCGACGCGAAATTGGTGCCGAGGAAATGGCTCGTGCCGGCCTGCAGCGCCTTGCCGTCCTGCATCATCGCCTCGATCGAGAAGGTCGCGACCGCGCCGGGGAAGCGCTCATTCTCCGGCTTCTCGCCGGCGATCACCGGCATCGCCGCGACGTCCTCGGCAAAGCTGCGATAGACCTCGAGGCCCACCATCGTCTGCTCGCGCGCCTGTTCGGCGCTGGCATAGGCGGCGTGCGCTTCCTGCCACAGGAACTCGGCGGTGCGCAGGAACATGCGCGTACGCATCTCCCAGCGCACGACATTCGCCCACTGGTTGACCTGAACGGGCAGGTCGCGCCACGACTGGACCCAGCGCGAAAAGGCGGTGCCGATCACCGTCTCCGACGTCGGGCGCACGACCAGCGGCTCTTCCAGCTTCGCCTCGGGATCGGGGGTCAGCCCGCCCTTGCCGTCGCCGACCAGCCGGTGATGCGTGACCACCGCCATCTCCTTGGCGAAGCCGTCGACATGCTCGGCTTCCTTCTCGAAATAGGAAAGCGGGATGAACAGCGGGAAATAGGCGTTGTCGTAGCCGACGCCCTTGATGCGGTCGTCGAGCAGGCGCTGGATACGCTCCCAGATGCCATAGCCCCATGGCCGCATGATCATGCAGCCGCGCACCCCCGATTCCTCGGCCAGATCGGCTTCCGAGATGACGGCCTGATACCAGGCGGCGAAGTCCGCTTCGCGGGTGACGTTGAGCGCGTGCTTGATCATGGCCGCGCGGATAGCGCCTGATCGGGCGGACGTCACGTCCAACTTGGCTTGCTGCGCCGCCGCAACGGGCCTAGTCGCCTTGCATGAGCGGCGACCGCACCCTCACCGGCCTTGGCCTCCGCCTCCTCGCCGTCATGCTGCTCACCTTCATGGGCGCGTTGCTCAAGCTGGCCGAAGCACGCGGCGCAAAGCTGCCCGAACTGATGTTGTTCCGTCAGCTCTTCGCGCTTCCCGTCGTGCTCGGCTGGGTCGCGATCGGCCCCGGCCTCGCCACGCTGCGCACCAGGCGGCTGGGCGCGCACATCACGCGCAGCGCGCTCGGATTGATCGGCATGAGCTTCACCTTCGGCGCCCTGCTGCTGTTGCCGCTCGCCGAAGCGACGGCGATCTCCTTCACCGTCCCGATCTTTGCCACCATCCTGGGCGCGATCATCCTGAAGGAGCCGACCGGCTGGCACCGCTGGGGCGCGGTCGCGGCGGGTTTCATCGGCGTGCTGATCGTCACACAGCCCGGGAGCGGCCATATCCCCCTGACCGGCGCACTCGTCGGCCTCATCTCCGCGCTGATGATCGCGGTCATCGCCATCCAGCTGCGCCAGCTCGGCCGCACCGAGAATGCCGGGACCACCGTCTTCTGGTTCTCCGCTCTGTCGTGCATCCCGATGGGACTGATCTATCCGTTCGTCGCCACGGCGCATGACGCGGCGACCTGGGCATTGCTGCTGGGCGTCGGTGTCGCAGGCGGCATGGGCCAGATCGCTTTCACCGCCGCGCTACGTTTCGCTCCCGTGTCGGCCGTGATGCCGATGGACTATTCGGGTCTTATCTGGGCGACGATCTTTGGCTGGCTGATCTTCGGGACGCTGCCGGGCGAATGGACCTTCATCGGCGCACCGGTCATCATCGCCAGCGGTCTGTACATCGTCCTGCGCGAGCGGCGGCTGGGCATGGCGCGCACCTCCCCCGTCATCGCCCCAAGCGAAGAGGCCGACACCGAACGTGAAACGGTCCCCGAAAAACCGCGCGTGGGGCGTTAGCGCGGATCGGGCCTAGCACCGGTAGATCAGCATGATGTTGTTCGCGGGCATCTCGACCAGCCGCTCGAACGCCAGTCCGCGCGCCACCGCCGCCGCCGTCACGTCCGCCACATCGCGCAACCCCCAGCGCGGATCGCGCGACTTGAGCGATGCGTCGAACGCTTCGTTCGACGGCGCCGTCGGCACCTCCGCCCGTCGATAGGGACCGTACAGGATCAGCGGCGCGCCTTGAGGCAGCACCCGCGCCGCCCCGTCGAGCAGCCCCAGCGTCGCCTCCCATGGGCTGATATGCACCATGTTGACGCACAGCAACGCATCGGCCCGCTCGACCGGCCAGTCCCCCGCCGCCGCATCGATCGCCAGCGGCGGCGCGACATTCGACAGCCCCGCGCACCACGATGCGATCGATGCCAGCGCCGACGGCTCGGGATCGCTCGGCTGCCAGCGCAGCGCCGGAAAGCGCCCGGCGAAATAGGCGCAATGCTCCCCGCTCCCGCTGGCGATCTCCAGCACCGTGCCCGTTGCGGGCAGCGTCTCGGCGAGCACCGCGGCGATCGCATCGCGGTTGCGCGCCGTCGCCGGCGCATGCTTGCGCGCCGCGCCCGTGTCGTCGGCGGCGATCCACGGGGTCGGGTCGGCCATCGTCAGTCCGCCGCGAACAGTTCGAGGAACTTGAGCGCCAGCGGGCTCTTCTCGACCTCCGCCACCTGCGTGCGATTGCCCCAGTGCAGCCCGTCGGTGTTGCCCAGCGCCACCAGCGTCAGCCCCTTGCCCGGCACCTTGAGCAGCAGCCCGGCATAAGCGTCCGGCCACCAGCCGCCATGCCAGACCAGTTGCTGTCCGCGCCAGCTCTGGGTCCACCAGCCATAGGCGTATCCGGCGGTCTTGCCGTCGGGATCGGTCGGCGGGGTCCACATCTGCCTGCGCAGCGCGGGGGAAAGGATCCGCCCCTGATCCAGCGCCAGCGAATATTCGGCAAGGCTCCGCGCGCTGGCGATGATCCCGCTCGACGCGTTCATCTCGGGATTGGGCAGCGGCGTCGGCGCCAGGCTGTCCCATCCGTTCTTGCCGCTGGTGAACGGCGGGGCGAGGTTGAGCAACGCCGCGCCGCCCTTCGGATCGCGCCAGCCCGCGGCGATGTCCTTGAGCCCGGCTTTGTCGATGACATAGTGCCGCACCCAATGTTCCAGCGGCTTCCCGGTCTTCTCCTCGACCCAGTTGGCCAACCGCCCGAACACCACCGGATTGTACATGAATTTGCTGCCGGGCTTGCCCAGCACGCGCATCTGCAGCACCTGCCGCACGCTGATCTTCGCGGTGCAATCGAGCTTCGGCGGCACATAGCCGTCTTCCAGCTTCACCCCGCCGCCAAAGATGCCGCCGCCATTGCTGAGCCGGTCGCACCGCTCCTTCCAGTCGGACAAGGTCGTGAAATCGTCGTCGAGGCGGATGATCTTGTCCGCGTCCATCGCCAGCAGCGTCGCGCCGGTGAACGTCTTGGTGATCGATGCCACCAGGTAGCTGGTGTCTCCCGTCGTCCGCTCCTCGGCATCGTGATCCTGCCAGCCGATCCCCTCGGCCGCGACGATCTTGCCGTCCTTGACGATGGCATAGGACAGGCTGAGCACCGCGCGCTCCTTGCGGAAGCCGGTGGCGAACGCCTTGAACTCGGCGAGCTTCGCGGTGTCGCCGGCGGGCTGCGCATGCAGCGGCACCGTGAACAACAGCGCGGTCAGCGTCAGAATTCGGCGAATCATGCGGCACTCCCCGGTTTCGCCCGAACCTAGGCAAAACCGGGGACGTGTCACGCGCGGCTTACTCCGCCGCTTCGGCCTGAGCCGGTTCCTTCCACACCAGCACCGGCTTGCGCGCGGCCTGGGTCTCGTCGAGGCGGCGGCGCGGCGCGAAGTGCGGCGCCGACTTGAGCGCGGCATCGCCCGCCTTCGCCCGCTCGGCGACCGAACGGAACGCGCCGATGAACTGGTCCAGCGCCGCCTTGCTCTCGGTCTCGGTCGGCTCGACCAGCATCGCGCCGTGCACCACCAGCGGGAAATAGACCGTCATCGGGTGGAAGCCCTCGTCGATCAGCCCCTTGGCGATGTCGAGCGTCGAGAAGCCCTCGGGCAGTCCCTTGTCGCTGAAGATCGCCTCGTGCATGCACGGCCCGCTCTTGGCGAAGGGCGCGTCGAGCACATCCTCCAGCGCGCGCAGCACGTAATTGGCGTTGAGCACCGAATCCTCGGCGACCTGCTTCAGCCCATCCGCGCCGTGTGACAGGATGTAGGTCAGCGCACGCGTGAACATGCCCATCTGGCCATGGAACGACACCATCCGGCCGAAGCTCTCGGCATGATGCTCGCCCGCTGTCTCTTCCTCGATCAGCTCGAAACGGTCGCCCTGCTTCTCGACGAAGGGCAGCGGCGCGTACGGCGCCAGCGCCGCCGACAGCACCACCGGCCCCGAACCCGGCCCGCCGCCGCCATGCGGGGTGGAGAAGGTCTTGTGCAGGTTGATGTGCATCGCATCGATGCCCAGGTCGCCGGGGCGGACCCGGCCGACGATCGCGTTGAAGTTGGCGCCGTCGCAATAGACGTATCCGCCCGCCGCGTGCACCGCGTCGCTGATCGCCTTCATGTCCGGCTCGAACAGGCCGCAGGTGTTCGGGTTGGTGATCATCACCCCCGCCACGTCCGGCCCCAGCCGCGCCTTGAGCGCTTCCAGATCCACACGCCCGGCCTCGGTCGCCGGGATATCCTCGACGGTGAAGCCAGCGAACGCCGCGGTCGCGGGGTTGGTGCCGTGCGCGCTTTCGGGCACCAGCAGCACCTTGCGCGCCTGCTCGCCCTTGGCGTCCAGTGCCGCGCGGATCGCCAGCACGCCGCACAGCTCGCCATGCGCGCCCGCCTTGGGCGACATTGCGACCGAGTGCATGCCGGTCAGCGTCACCAGCCAGTGCGCAAGCTGGTGGATCACCTCGAACGCGCCCTGCACCGTGTCGACCGGCTGGAGCGGGTGAACGTCGGCGAAGCCAGGAAGCCGCGCCATCCGCTCGTTGAGGCGCGGATTGTGCTTCATCGTGCACGAGCCGAGCGGGAACAGGCCCAGATCGATCGCGTAATTCTGGCGGCTGAGGCGAGTGTAATGGCGCACCGCCTCCGGCTCGGACAGGCCGGGCAGGCCGATATCCTTGTTGCGCGCCAGCCCGCCGATCCGCGACGCCGCCTTGGGCGCCTCGGCGAAGTCGACGCCGGTGGTGTCGAGCGAGCCGATCTCGAAGATCAGCGCCTCGTCGAGCATCAGCGCGCGGTTGCCGGTAAAGGTCGCGCTGTCGCTGCGCTCACCGGCGTTCATCTCGGGGCGCCAGCCGGACTGGTTGATGCTCATGCCAGCACCTCCTGAAGCGCGGCGGCAAGCGTCTCGACGTCCTCCGCGGTGGTGGTTTCGGTGACCGCGACGACCAGGCCATTTTCCAGCGCGCCCTCGCCCGGATAGAGCCGCCCAAGCGACACGCCCGCGAGGATGCCCTTGTCGGCCAGCTCGCGCACGATCGGGCGTGCTTCCTTCGACAGCTTCAGCGTGAACTCATTGAAGAAGGTCGGCGTGACCAGCTCGACCCCCGGCACCTTGGCCAGACGGTCCGCCGCCGCGCTCGCCCCGGCATGGTTGAGCGCGGCAAGCTGCCGCAGCCCCTTCTCGCCCAGCAGGGTCATGTGGATCGACCACGCCAGCGCGCACAGCACCGAGCTAGTGCAGATGTTCGACGTCGCCTTCTCGCGGCGGATATGCTGCTCGCGCGTCGACAGCGTCAGCACGAAGCCGCGCTTGCCCTCGGCGTCCACCGTCTCGCCGGTCAGGCGGCCCGGCATCTGGCGAACGTATTTTTCCTTGCAGCCGAACAGGCCCACATAGGGACCGCCGAACTGAAGCCCGACGCCGATCGACTGGCCTTCGCCGACGACAATGTCGGCGCCCATCTCGCCCGGCGACTTGATCGCGCCCAGCGCCACCGGCTCGGTCACCACCGCGACCAGCAGCGCCTTCTTCGCCTGACACGCCGCCGCGAGGTCGGACAGGTCCGAAATGCGGCCGAGAATGTCGGGATATTGCACGACGACGCACGAGGTCTCGTCGTCGATCATGCCGATCAGCGCGTCGGTGTCCGGCTCGGCGGTCAGCTCGGGCAGCGCGGTGACCAGCTGATCCCCGGTATATTTCGCCATGGTGTTGGCGACCGAGACGTAGTGCGGATGCAGCCCGCCCGACAGGATCGCCTTGGCGCGCTTGGTGATGCGCCGCGCCATGCCGATCGCCTCCCAGCACGCGGTCGAGCCGTCATACATCGACGCGTTGGCGACGTCGGTGCCCAGCAGGCGCGCGACCTGCGTCTGGAACTCGAACATCACCTGCAGCGTGCCCTGCGCGATTTCGGGCTGATAGGGCGTATAGGCGGTCAGGAACTCGCCGCGCTGGATGATGTGGTCGACGCTCGCCGGCACATGGTGGCGATAGGCGCCGCAGCCGAGGAAGAAGGGCGCTTCACCCGCCGACAGGTTCTTGCGGGCCAGCGCGGTCATGTGCCGCTCGACCGCCAGCTCGCTGGCATGCGGCGGCAGCCCGGCGATCGGGCCGCTCAGGCGCGCGCTCTCGGGCACATCGACGAACAGATCGTCGATCGCCGCCGCGCCGACCGCGGCGAGCATCGCCTGCCGGTCGTTGGGAGTCAGGGGAAGGTAGCGCAATAGAGTTCTCCGGCCGCTGGCCACTAACCAAACCCGTCACCCCGGCTTCATGCCGGGGTCCACCGTGCCGCGCGGAACGCCCTCGAGCTTCTCGCCCGCCGCCCGCCGCACCGTGGATGCCGGCACGCGGCCGGCATGACGGCGAAAATCAAAGCTTCGAGACGAAGTCCTGATACTTGCCCTCGTCCATCAGGCCGTCGAGCTCGCTGGTGTCGGACAGGGTCATCTTGAAGAACCAGCCCTCGCCCTCGGGGTCCTCGTTCACCAGCGCGGGCTCGTCGGCCAGCGCCGGGTTGCCCTCGATGATCGTGCCCGAAACGGGGGCATAGACGTCGCTCGCCGCCTTGACGCTCTCGACCACCGCGGCGTCGTCGCCCTTGCTCACCTGCTTGCCCTCGTCGGGCACTTCGACGAACACGATGTCGCCCAGCTGGCTCTGCGCGTAATCGGTGATGCCGACGGTCGCGATGTCGCCGTCCAGCTCGATCCACTCATGATCTTCGGTGAAATAGCGGCTCATTTGGGTCCTCCCTCACGGACGTAATTATGCGGGACGAAGGGCATCGCGGCCACTTCGCCATGATGAATCTTGCCGCGCTGGCTCAGCGTCACGCGGGTGCCGATTTCGGCCATCGCGGTCGGCACATAGGCCATCGCGATCGGCTTCTGCACGGTCGGGGCAAAGCCGCCGCTGGTGACGCGTCCTACCTCGTTGCCTTCACCATCCAGCACCAGCCCCCCCTCCCGCACCGGCTGGCGGCCTTCGACGATCAGGCCGACGCGGCGCTGGATCGGGCCGTTCTCGCGCTCCAGCAGGATGCGCTCGGCACCTGGAAAGTTCGCCTCCTCGCGCCGGCGCTTGCTCGCCACCGCAAAGTTCAGCGCCGCCATGATCGGCGTGGTGTCGGTGTCGAGGTCATGGCCGTAGAGCGGCAGATCCGCCTCGAGCCGCAGCGAATCGCGCGCGCCCAGGCCGATCGGCTTCACTTCCGGCTGTGCGGTCAGCGCGTCGGCCAGCGCCTCGGCCTTGTCCGCCTCGACCGAGATCTCGAACCCGTCCTCGCCGGTATAGCCTGACCGGCTGATCCACAGGCTCGTGCCGTTCCAATCGAACCGCCCGCCACGCATGAACACAAGGCCCTCGACACCCGGCACCACGCGGCTCAGCGCGTCGATCGCCTTCGGCCCCTGCAGCGCGAGCAGCGCGTGCTCGTCCATGTGGTTGATCTCGATCTCGTCGGGCAGGTGCTCGCGCAGATGGGCGATGTCGTCCCATTTGCAGGCGCCGTTGACGACCATGTAGAGGCCAGCCGCGCCCGGATGGGCGCCATTGTCGGAGTCCCAGCGGGTGAACATCAGATCGTCCAGGATCCCGCCATTCTCGGCGAGCAGCAGCGAATATTTCTGCCCGTTGACCTTCACGCCGGTGACGTCCGCCGGGATCAGCGTCTCGAGCGCCGCGTCGAGCCCTTCGCCCGACAGGAACAGCTGGCCCATGTGAGAGACATCGAACAGGCCGGCGCTCTCGCGCACCCACAGATGCTCGGCCATGATGCCTTCATACTGGACCGGCATCTCATAGCCCGCGAACGGCACCATCCGCCCGCCCTTGGCGCGATGCCAGGCGTCGAGCGGGAGCAGCGCCAGTTCTTCGACGATTTCGGGTTCTTGCGTGGCGTCGCTCATGTCCATCTCCAAAGGAATCGACGGAATCGCCGCAAGATGCGGCCATTCACCGTCGCCCCCTCTGTCACGGAACCTGAGAGCTTTCTCCCGGAAAAGATCCGGGATTACCCCTTCGGTGGTCCGAACAACCGTTCGAACGCTTTCCAGAGTGTCGTGGCCCCGCGCGGTCCTGGGTGCCTGAGAGATTCCGGGGCGGTTGCTCCTTCGGCGGGGGTGTTTGACGACCCCAACTCTCCCGCGCGTGCCTTCAACGGTTGCCCGCTGCTGACCCGCTCCATCTGCTGCGGCGGGTCAGGCGAGTCAATCGCCATGTTGTTTGTTTTCGCGGTTCCGGCCCGCTCCCCCACCCGGCCACCCAGCGAAGCTACCCTATGGGTGGCCGGGTGGGAGAGCGGGCCGGAACCGCATCCGCATTAGCGGATCAAATCAGCGCGTCGCGTTATACTTGAGCTGCTCGTCGGTGAGCTGGAAGCCGACCAGCGCCTCGAAGGTCGCGCGCAGCACCGCCTGACGAATCTCGGGCCGCGCCAGCGGATCGACCGCCGCGGTCTCATCGCCGGCCTTGCGCTTGGCGAGGATCTGGCGGCGGATATCCTCGGGCAGCGTCGCCGCGGCGCGCGAGACGACCGCATAGCTGGTCGCCGTCGCCGACGTGCGGCTCTGGCCCTCCGCGAAGTTCAGCGTCACCTGCCCCAGCCGCTTGGACACGACCGAGCTGCCGCCTTGCACCACCGCGACATAATAAGGCAGCGTCACCTGACGCGCCTCGCTGCCGAAGCGGCGGCTGCCGAGCACTTCGAAATTGATCGCGGTCTGGATGTTCTCGCTCGCATCGTCGCAGGTCGAGGTGACGTTAGTCAGCACCGCCGTCACGTCGATCGCGTTGGCGTCGCGGCTGGTCGGCGAGTTGAATAGGGTGACGTCCCCGGTATGCGCCGCCACGCCCACACGCGGGCAGGCCGAACGGACCTGGGTGATGCCGCCCTCGGCGATGTCACCCGTTTTCGCGCAGCCCGCGAGCAGCAGCCCGAGTCCCAGCGTCGTCGTCGCGGCAAGAGCAAGTTTGCGGATACGCAAGGGGGACACCTTTCCTGGAAACCTTCATATGGCCGCCTCCGCTCGGAAACCGGCGCGGCCCGTCATAGGAACCGCCTTTCGCCCGCGCAAGCAATCGCGTAGAGCCGCGCCTAACATGAGCACCGTTGAAAAGCCCGTCCTCGAGCTCCTGATCGCCGCGCCGCGCGGTTTCTGCGCCGGCGTCGACCGCGCGATCCAGATCGTCGAGCGCGCGATCGAGAAGCATGGCGCGCCGGTCTATGTCCGGCATGAGATCGTCCACAACAAGTTCGTGGTGGATTCGCTCAAGGCCAAGGGCGCGGTTTTCGTCGACGAGCTGGACGAAGTGCCCGACGGCGTCCCCGTCGTCTTCTCGGCGCACGGCGTGCCCAAATCGGTCCCGGCCGAGGCGCAGGATCGCGGCCTCTCCTATCTCGACGCCACCTGCCCGCTGGTGTCCAAGGTCCATCGTCAGGCCGAACGGCTGGTCGCGGCCAACCGCCACATTCTGTTTATCGGCCATGCCCGCCACCCCGAGGTGGTCGGCACCTTCGGTCAGGTGCCCGAAGGCAGCATGACCCTGATCGAGACGGAAGCCGATGCGGAGGCGATCGCGGTTGACGATCCCGACAACCTCGCCTTCCTGACCCAGACCACGCTGTCGGTCGACGACACCGCGGCAATCCTCAACATCCTCCAGCGCCGCTTCCCCGGCATCGTCGCGCCCAAGGCCGACGACATCTGCTACGCGACGTCCAACCGTCAGGCGGCGGTGCGCGCGATCGCGCAGTCGTGCGATCTGGTGCTGGTGATCGGCGCGCCCAATTCCTCCAACTCGGTCCGGCTGGTCGAGGTGGCGGAGCGCGAGGGGACGACCGCCAAGCTGATCCAGCGCGCGGACGAGCTCGATTTCGACTGGCTGTGGGGCGTCGGCACGCTCGGCATCACCGCCGGCGCCTCGGCGCCCGAGGTCCTGGTGCGCGAAGTGGTCGACAAGCTCGCCGCCCGTTTCGACGTGACCGAGCGCCAGGTCGAAACGGCGCAGGAAACCATCGTCTTCAAGCTGCCCCGCGACCTCGAAGCGGCATAGCGCCTCCGCCGTTCGCCCCGGGCTTGTCGAAGGGCGGTTGTTTCCACTACCCGCCGATCCGACAGGGACCGGCGTTTCGACACGCTCAGCGCAAACGGGGTATCAGCTTGGCCGTCTACACACAGGTTTCCGCCGAGGCGCTCGCCGACTTCCTCGCCCGTTACGACGTGGGCGAGCTGGTTTCGGCCAAGGGCATCGCCGAGGGGGTGGAGAATTCCAACTATCTCGTCGAAACGACGCGCGACCGCTTCATCCTGACGCTCTACGAAAAGCGCGTCGATGCCGGCGACCTGCCCTATTTCATGGGCCTGCTCGATCATCTCGCCGCCAAGGGCTTGCCGGTGCCGCCCGCGATCAAGGACCGCAACGGCGTCGAGATCCAGGCGCTCGAAGGCCGTCCCGCCTGCCTGATCAAGTTCCTGCCCGGCGTCTCGCTCTCCACCCCGACGCCCGCCCAAGCCGAAGCGGCGGCCCGCGCAATGGCGCAGATGCACGCCGCCGTCGCCGACTTCACGCTCGACCGCCCCAACTCGATGGGCGTCGATAGCTGGCAGCCGCTGTTCGAGAAATGCGGCCGCAGCCTCGATCAGATCGCGCCGGGCCTCTACGACGATATCGGCTTCACGCTCGACGATATGCTCTCTGGATGGTTCAGCGACGATTTTGATCGTTGCGCGATCCACGCGGACTTGTTCCCGGACAACGTCCTAATGCTCGGGGATCATGTCACGGGCTTGATCGACTTCTACTTCGCCTGCACCGATATTCGCATCTACGACCTCGCGGTGATGCACAGCGCCTGGTCGTTCGATGCCACGGGGCGAGCCTTCGACTCAGCGATCGGCGATGCGCTAATGCGAGGCTACGAAGGGCATTTCCCGCTGAGTTCGTTCGAGCGCGCCGAGTTCTCGAAGCTCGCCACGGGCTCCTGTATCCGCTTCACGCTCTCGCGCGCTTGGGACTGGCTCAACACACCTGCCGACGCGCTGGTGATGCGCAAGGATCCGCTCGCCTTCTGGCGGCGCGTCAAGACTTACGATCCGGATCTCGCCGGCCGTCTGCGGACCCTCGCATGACCGAAGAGATGCCGCTGGTCGAGATCGCCACCGATGGCGCGTGCAAGGGCAATCCCGGCCGTGGCGGCTGGGGCGTGCTGCTGCGCATGGGCACGACCGAGAAGGAGCTGTCGGGCGGCGAGCCGCACACCACCAACAACCGCATGGAACTGATGGCGGCGATTCAGGGGCTGAACGCCCTCAGAAAGCCGTGCCGGGTCAAGCTGTCGACCGACAGCCGCTATGTCATGGACGGCCTGACCAAGTGGATCAAAGGCTGGCAGCGCAACGGCTGGAAGACCGCCGACAAGAAGCCGGTGAAGAACGCCGACCTTTGGCAACAGTTGCTCGACGCGGCCAAGCCGCACCGCATCGAATGGGTCTGGGTCAAGGGCCATGCCGGCCACCCCGACAACGAACGCGCGGACACCCTCGCCAGCGACGCCGCGCTACGGGCCTGAGGGAGGCCCCGCCGCCGCAACCCTTGCTCAGGCAGCGCTGCCGGCGGTCGATTCCGGAATTCTCCGGCGCTGCGTCCCACACTCATCGGCAAGGAAGTCGAGCAAGGCGCGGACCGACGGAAGCAATCCGCGCCGCGACGGGAATACGGCATGGACAATTTCGTTCGCCGGTCGCCAGTCGGGCAACACCGTCACCAGCTGACCACTCCGCAGATCGTCCCACACGGCAAGGGTCGGCAGGCGAACCACACCCGCTCCCGCGATCGCCGCGGCACGCAGCGCCGCCATGTCGTCGGTCACCAGCCGCGGACGGTGCGCCACCTCGGCAACGCTGCCATCAGCATGGGTCAGGCGCCAGCGATGCTCGCCTCCGGCCGGACCGAAATCTAGGCTCGACACCCCGACAAGGTCGGCCGGCCGGGTAATGCTGCGGGTTCGCAGCAGCTCCGGCGCGGCGACGATCCGGATCGTGCGCTCGTCGCAACGGCGCATCACCAATTCGCTTTCGGTAAGCGGCGGCGGACGGACGCGAATGGCGAGATCGAACCCCTCGCCGATCACGTCAACACGGCGGTTGGTGCTCTCGACATGTAGTTCGACTTCGGGATGCAGCGCCATGAACCGCCCGAACAGCTCACCGAACTGAAAGGCGATCAGGCCGGTCGGGCAGCTCAGGCGGATGATGCCGCGCGGCGCGGCGCGGGATTGATCGATCACCGTCTGCGCGGCTTCCGCCTCGATCAGCATGGCGACGCAATGCTGGTAATATTCGCGGCCAAGCTCGGTGACCGAGAAACGACGCGTCGAGCGCTGGATCAGCCGCACCCCCAGCCGGTCCTCGAGCAGCCCGATACGGCGGCTGAGCTTCGACTTCTGCATCCCCAATGCGCGCGCGGCCGCTGCGAAGCCGCCATGATCGACCGCCTGGACGAAGAAATAGAGGTCATTGAGATCCTGCATCGTCCTGTTTGTAGGACGCTGAGTCCACTATCACAATCTTCCCGCCCTATTGTCGCGTGATTACTATGTTCTTCAACAAGCGCATTTCCCTCGAAACGCGCGGGAGACACATCATGAAGACGATCCTCGGCACCTACAGCAACCCCAACCAGCATTGGGTCGGCGACGGCTTCCCGGTCCGCTCGCTCTTCTCCTACAACAGCCTTGGCGGGCAGGTGAGCCCGTTCCTGCTGCTCGACTATGCCGGCCCGTATAACTTCGCGCCGACCACCGACCGGCGCGGCGTGGGTCAGCACTCGCATCGCGGGTTCGAGACGGTCACGATCGTCTATGACGGCGAGGTCGAGCACAAGGATTCGGCCGGCAATGGCGGCATCATCGGCCCCGGCGACGTCCAGTGGATGACCGCCGCGGGCGGGATCCTGCACGAGGAGTATCACTCCCCGGCGTTCGGCAAGACCGGCGGCCCGTTCCGCATGGTCCAGCTGTGGGTCAATCTGCCCGCGAAGGACAAGATGGCGCCGGCAGGGTATCAGGGCATTACCGCGGCGGACATCCCCACCGTGGAGCTACCGGACGGAGCCGGCCTTGGCCGGGTGATCGCGGGCGAGTTGCTCGGCGCGAAGGGGCCGGCACGCACCTTTACCCCAATCAACGTCTGGGACGTGCGCCTGAACCGCGATGCCGACCTGACGCTCGATCTGCCCGAAGGGCATACTGCGATGCTCGTGGTGCTCGGCGGCCATGTCACCGTCAACGGCAGCGAAACCGCGCGCGAGGCGGAGATGGTCCTGCTCAGCCGCGACGGCGACGCCGTCCGGATCCACGCCGATGGCGATGCGATGGTCCTCGTCCTCACAGGCGAGCCGATCGACGAGCCGATCGCGGGCTACGGTCCGTTCGTGATGAACACCGAAGCGGAGATCCGTCAGGCGATCGACGACTTCAACAACGGCAGGTTCGCGGCCGCCGCCGCCTGACCGCGGCCCGGCTCCCTTCCCCCAAAGGGAGCCGGGTCCTGTCTGGCGGCAGGGAAGCGCCCGCGGAGAGCAGCGCTCACATACATGACTACGGGTCTGGGCAAGCGGAATCGCCGAACCTGGCGATCGCCAATATCGGCATCGGCTTGTTCACCGCGAGCAGCCTTTTCTTCAGGCCGCGAACTCCGCCCGATTTAGAACCAAATCGGGCGGAGAAATTCTCGCACCGCAGTCCCAAAACCCCGGGAAAACCGCGCCTGAGCGCGCGACGCCTTCCTACAGAAACCTATTTGGCTACAATCGGGGTCCGGGCAGCAGCCGGGAAATGCAAAGTGGAATCGATCAGCCTTCCTCGACCGGCGCGCCGGGACCGTTCTTCAGGATCGACTCGATCGCGTTCTTCGCCGAGGCCTTGCTGGTATAGCCTTCGGTCCAGAAGATGATTTCACTGTTGTACTTGAACTTGGCGACATACTCGCCAGCCTTGTTCTGCTCGATCACGAACTTGTGCGCCATACCGGCCTCCATCGTTGCGGCACACCAACGATAACCGTTCCGACTGCCGCGTCTAGTCGCGGAATCGCCGGATCGAATAGGCTTCGGGGTCGATATGCGCGACGGCCGCATCAGGCGTGCTGCCCAGCAGCATCGTCGCGGCGATCGCGGAGGCAGCGGGGGAGGTCTGGATGCCGAATCCGCCCTGCCCCGCGCACCAGAACAGGCCGGGCGCGGCGGGGTCGAAACCATAGACCGGCTTGCGGTCGGGCGCGAAGCTGCGCAGCCCCGCCCATTTGCGCTCGACGGCGGCGACCGGCCAGTCGACGACCGATTGCATGCGCCCGATGGCGGTTGCGACGTCCCAATCTTCGGGCGCCACGTCATGCGCGATGCTTGGGGTCTCGTCGTGCGGGCTCAGCCATACACGCCCGACACTTTCGCCCTTGAAATAGAATTGGCCGCCGACATGGATCACCAGCGGCAGTTCGGCCGGAACCGCGACGTCGAGACGAACCTG
>DATIGZ010000253.1:0-3180 GCA_035481255.1 Sphingomonas sp.
CTGTGGGTAGAGACAATATGATCCGCGACGATATCAAGGCAGCCCTCGTCACCGCAATGAAGGGCGGCGACAAGGAAGGCACCGCCGCCATCCGCCTGATCCAGAGCGCGATCAAGAACCGCGATATCGAAGCGCGCACGCAAAGCCCGGTCGCCGACGACGACGCGCTGGTCGTGGAAGTGCTTCAAAAGATGGTCAAACAGCGCCGCGAATCGATCGAGATGTTCGAAAAAGGCGGCCGCCAGGAACTCGCCGACAAGGAAAAGGCCGAGGTCGCAGTGATCGAAACCTTCCTTCCCGCCCAGATGAGCGCGGAAGAAACAGCCGCCGCGATCGAAGCGATCAAGGCCGACCTCGGCGCCACCGGCATGAAGGACATGGGCCGCGTCATGGCCGAACTGAAAGCCCGCCACGCCAGCAGCCTGGACATGAGCAAGGCCAGCGGATTGGTGAAAGCGGCCTTGAGCTGAGACACGCCCCCTCCCCGCAGGGGGAGGGGCCACATCTGGCTTCCGCCTATTTCTTCGCCGCCGCCTGCACTTTCATCGCGAACGCCATCCGTGCGGCGGACAGATCGCGGTCGGTCGCCTTGGGCCAGGCCGCGCTGGTGACCATCACCATCCGGTTCGCCGGATCGACCAGAATCACTTGCCCGAAAATCCCCTGCGCCGCGAAGATGCCGCCCGTCGGCACCCACCATTGATAGCCATAGCCGCCGCCGGGAAAGCTCACCTGCGCCTTGGTCGCGTCGGCGAACCAGCCATCGGGGACGATCCCTTTGCCGCCCTCCAGCGCCATCTGGCCGATCCGCCCATAATCGCGCAGCGACACCGACAGGCAGCATCCCGACACTTCCGCGCCGGTCTGATCGGTCATCCAGAATGCGTCGCGCTCCATGCCGTACGGCTTCCAGATTTTCTCTTCGAGATAGGCCGATAGCGACTTGCCGGTCGCACGGCGCACCAGCACGCCGATCAGGTTGGTTTCGCCGGTCTTGTAGACGAACTTGACCCCCGGATCGCTCTCGCGCGGCAGCTTGCGCATGTAGAAGACGGTCGGATCCGCCCCCGCCGGCACCGCCTCGGCAAACATCCGCGCGACGTCGCTATTGGGGTCGGTGTAATCCTCGTTCCACCGGACACCGGACGTCATCGTCAGGATCTGGCGAACCGTCACCCCGTCATAGCCCGCGCCCGCGAGATCGGGGATGTAGCGCGTCACCGGATCGTCGATCGACTTGATATACCCGTCCTTGATCGCCGCGCCGACCAGGGTCGAGGTCACCGACTTGGCGACCGAGAAGCTCGTCCAGCGCCCCTCGCGCGAATAGCCGAGCGCGTAGCGTTCGAGCCGGATCTTGCCATCCTGAAGCACCAGCAGTCCGGCGACATTCTGCGCCGCCATGAAGGCATCGACCTCGGCCGTGGCGATCGGCAGTGGCTCACCGTCGGGCAGCGGCTTCACCTTGCCGCCGGCTCTGACCGTGTTGCCCGGGAAGACCCTCTCCATCGCAGGGAAATTCCTGAGCCGCTCTTCCTGCGACCAGAACAGCACCGCCGCGCCGACCTGCCGAAGCCGGGCTTCCTCCTTCGGGGCGGGAGCGGGAGCGGGGGCCGGAGCCGCCACCTGCGCCGCGGGCGCGCAGCTCCACAGTGCCACCGCCGAAAGCGCGATCCAGGCCGTCCGCATACCCCTCTCCCCTTCAGTCTTTTATCAGTGTCACCTGCGCCATCCAGATCCCGCCGCCACGGAACCCGCCTTCACAATACATGAGATAGTAACGCCACAAATCGATGAAATGCGGATCGAACTCGGCCGGAATGCGGCCCGATGCCACGGCGTCGTCGAACCGCTCGCGCCAGATCCTCAGCGTCTCGGCATAGTCCAGCCCGAATTCGTGCCGGTCATGCCAGCTCAGCCCCTGTTCCGCCGCGATCGCGCGGAAGCGGCTTTCGGAGAGCAAGAGCCCGCCGGGGAAGACATAGGTCTGAATGAAATCGACGTTGCGGGCATAGGCGTCGAAGATCGCATCATCGATAGCGATATACTGGATCGCCGCGCGGCCGCCGGGTTTCAGCGCCCGGGCGATGGCACCGAGGTAGGCGGGCCAATAGGCCTCGCCTACCGCCTCGACCATCTCGATGCTGGCCACGGCGTCATAAGTACCTTTAACGTCGCGATAGTCGGTCAGCGAAGCCTCGACCCCGTCCAGCCCCGCCGCGGCCATCCGCGCTTCGACATGCGCCTTCTGCTCGGTCGAAAGCGTAATGCCGTGAACCCTGCGCCCGGCGCGCGCCGCGGTTTCCGCGAACGAACCCCAGCCGCAGCCGATCTCAAGGATGGCATCGCCCGGCCTGGTTCCTGTCCGCTCAAGGACTGCCGCCAGCTTGGTCGCCTGCGCCGCCTCCAGCGACATGCCCGGTTCGGCGAACAGGGCGCTCGAATAGGTCATGCTCGCATCGAGCCAGGGGGCGTAGAAGTCGTTCCCAAGGTCGTAATGATAGGCGATGTTGCGCCGCGCGCCGTCGCGGTCGTTGCGGCGCATCCAGTGCCATGCGCGCTTCGCCAGCCGCGATACACCCTGCGCCCGCCCGGCATCGCCCAGCGTCGCGCGGTTGCGCATGAACAGGTCGAACAAGGGCACCGGATCGGGGCTGACCCAATCCCCCGCCTGCCACGCCTCATACCAGCCGATCGACCCGCGCGTTGCCAGCCGCCACAACGCGCGCCAGCTGCGGATCTCGACCGCGGCTTCCGGTCCCGGTGCGCGCCCGCCAAGCCGCCGCGCCTTGCCCCCTGGCAGGGTCACCGCGATCAGGCCATGTGCCAGCCCCGCGTCGATCCGATCGAGCAATTTGCGCAGCAGCGGCGTCAGAAGCGCGACCAACGCATCCCGTCCCGGCGCTTTCGCGCCCTCGCCCCGGCCATCCCGGCGGCCTCTGTTTCGTGCCGGCGCCTGCATCGCCGGCACAAACCACGCCGCGTTCGAGTCGGGCAAGTGGCAAGTGACGTGCGCGTAACGATGCTGACGCAAAGTCAGATCGCGTGCGGTTCCTTGTCGACCATCCAGGTCTGCCCCTTGCTCACCAGCTTTTGGAGATCGGGCACCTTGCCTTCGCTCGCCGCGAGGTTCTGCGCCACCACCGCACTCTCGAAGGTGGGCGCGGGGGCGTCGTAGAG
>DATIGZ010000254.1:0-6455 GCA_035481255.1 Sphingomonas sp.
TGGAGCATGTCGGCAAAACACCGGGCGACGTGTTCGGCACGATCCACAACCGCTCGACCGCCGGCACCCACGGCAACGGCGGTAAGGTCCGCGTGGAGGACGCCTGCACCGCCTTCCACGACTATCAGATGATCTGGACGCCTCGGGAGATCAGCTTCGCGGTCGATGGCAGGCCCTATCACCGCTACCGCAACGCGGGCAGCGGCGTGGGGCAATGGCCGTTCGACAAGCCGCAATATCTGTTGCTCAACCTCGCCGTCGGCGGCGCGATGGGCGGGGAGGTCGACGATTCGATCTTCCCGCTCCGGTTCGAGGTCGAGCATGTCCGCGTCTATCAGCGCCGTTGAGCACCCCCTGTCGCGAATCGTTGCGCTGCGGCATGTAGGCGGTCGGCCGCCGTGTCCGTGGCGACCGTGAAGCCAAGGGGATAACATGCCATCGGGTCTCGCCGCGCTGCTCGACGACGTCGCCGCCATCACCAAGCTCGCCGCCGCCTCGCTCGACGATGTCGGCGCCGCGGCGGGTAAGGCGGGAACCAAGGCCGCCGGCGTGGTGATCGACGACACCGCCGTCACCCCGCGCTACGTCACCGGCCTTTCGCCCGATCGCGAACTGCCGATCATTTGGAAGATCGCCAAGGGATCGCTGCGCAACAAGCTGTTGCTGCTGCTCCCCGGCGCATTGCTGCTCAGCTGGCTCGCGCCCTGGGCGGTGACCCCGCTGCTGATGCTCGGCGGTGCGTTCCTGTGCTTCGAGGGCGCCGAGAAGGTGCTTGAGGCGTTCGGCGGCGGTGCGCACGGCGCCGAGGAGGACGCCACCGGCGATCCCGCGCATCTCGAGGCGAGCAAGGTTTCCGGCGCGATCCGCACCGACCTGATCCTTTCGGCGGAGATCATGGCGATCGCGCTGGCTGAGGTTGCCGACGAACCCTTCCTCACCCGTGCCGCGGTCCTCGCCGTGGTCGGCATCGCGATCACCGGCGCGGTTTATGGCGTGGTCGCGCTGATCGTGAAGATGGACGATATCGGCCTCCACCTCGCCCGGCGCCCGTCGCGGATCGCGCAGGCGGCCGGGCGCGGGCTGGTCAAGGGCATGCCCGTGGTGATGCGCGCGCTGTCGATCGTCGGCACCGCGGCGATGATCTGGGTCGGCGGCGGCATCCTCGTCCATGGCGCCGCGCAGCTCGGCTGGCATCTGCCCGAAGAGGTGATCCACCTTGCCGCCGAAGCGGTCGGGCACGGGAACGGGTTCGTCGGCTGGGTCGTTACGGCGATCGGGTCGGGCATCATCGGCCTGGTCATCGGCGCGGTGATCGCGTTCGTCATCGGGAAGCTGTTCCATGGAAAGGCCGACGCCCATTGAAGTCCGCGACGCCACGCCGGCCGATGCGCCGTGCGTGGTCGCTACGCTGACCCGGGCGTTCGCGCAGGATCCGGTGTTCGACTGGGTCATTCCCGATCCGGCCGTTCGCGCGCGGCGCGGCACGAAGATCTTCGAGCTTTTCTTCGCGCAGAACGCGGCGCCCAACATGCGTCTGGTGACCGGGGACTGCACTGCCGCGACCCTGTGGCACGCGCCGACCCCCCCCGAAGGCGGCGGCCTTCGCGAGGCGTGGCATGTGTGGCGCGCGGCCGGCAGCGCCTTCTTCCGCTTCAAGCGCGTCGGCGACGCGGTCGAGGCGCATTTCCCGCCGCAGCCCTTCTGGTACCTCCACATCGCCGGCGCGGATCCGGCGCATCAGGGCAAGGGGCTCGGGCGAGCGGTCGTACAGGCCGGGCTCGATCGCATCGGAGGCCTGCCCGCTTATCTCGAGACCGCCAGGCAGGCGAATGTCGGCTTCTACGAAAGCCTCGGCTTCCACGTCCGCGAGCAATGGGATGTCCCCGGCGGCGGGCCGCATTTCTGGTCGATGATCCGTCCCTCACGCTAAGAGTCGATTAGTCTGGACAAGTAAGTTGCATTGAGTCTAGCCTGTACTCGGGCCGAGAGATCGCGTCGACGCGATTCCGCCCGGAGAGGAGAGGCTTATGGGCGTCGAGGCATCCGCACTCCCGCCGTCGGTTCAGCCCTATGCGGGGCGCATCACCGACGTCGATTCGCACGAACAGGTTCCGGCACAGCTCTGGGTGGAGACCTTCGGAGAGGCGATGCGCCCCTTCGCCGAGGTCAAGCTCGCTCAGCCTTATGCCAACGGCAATCACCCCAATGTCGAGGGCTATGCCGGCGACACGATCGCGCTGACCCGTGAAAATGTCTGGACGAACAAGGGGTGCGTCGCCCCCGGCGCGGTCGATGTCCGCCGCCGGCTGGAGGTGATGGATCTGATGCAGATTCGCCGCCAGCTCATGTTCCCGACCGCGGCCGGGATCTATGGCATGCTCGTCTATACCGCGCCGGAAGGGACCGGCATGTGGCGCGTGTTCGGCGATGCCAGCCGCGACATGGGCCGCCGCATGATGGCCGCGGGCAATGAATGGATGGTGGCGCAGGCGCGCATCTCCGATCGCGTCCGTCCTGTCGCCAACCTCTATGGCGAAACCGTCGGGGAACTGACCGCCAACGCCCGGTCGCTGATCGGGCAGGGCATCCGCGCGCTGATGATCTCCGCCTCGCTTCCGCCGGGCGGGGTCTCGCCCGCCGACAACGCGCTCGATCCCTTCTACGCGATGCTCGCCGAGGCGAAGGTCGCGCTGACCATGCACGTCGGCGGGGAGCAGATGCTGTTCCGCTCGACCGTCTGGGGCGATGCGCAGGCATTCGACGGGTTCAAGGTGAATGAGGAGATGAGCGGCGATCCGCTGCGGCTGTCGACCATGCACCTCGCCGCGCAGAATTTCGTATCGGCGCTGGTGCTGGGCGGGGTGTTCGAACGCCATCCGGAACTGCGCGTCGGCGTCGTCGAATATGGCGCCCATTTCATCGGTCCGCTCGCGCCGATGCTCGACATGTGGAACGACATGGCGCGCCGCAACGAAGTGCTCGTCGCCGGACAGAACGCCCATCAGCTGTCGATGAAGCCGTCCGACTATATCCGCCGTAACGTCCGTGTCGCGCCGTTCGATTTCGAACCGGTCGGCGAATATATCGAGAAGCACGGCCTGTCCGAGGTTTATTGCTTCGCGTCCGACTATCCGCATGTGGAAGGCGGCAAGGAGCCGATCCACCGCCTCGCCGCCAACCTGCGCGCGCATGGCCATGGCGACACGGTGTTCGAACGCTTCTTCGTCACCAATGGCGAATGGCTGCTGCCTGACTGAGTTCCGTGCCTCACCCGGCGGGCACGGCCTGCCGGGTGTTTTTTCCATCGATCCAAAGGAGACCCAAATGGCCGTTGCCGCCTTCGTTCGCTTCACGCCCAAGCCCGGCATGGCCGATGAGCTTGCCTCACGCCTTTCCGATGCGCTGGTCTCGGTCCGTACCGAGCCGGGCAACCAGCTCGCCGTCGTCCTGCGCGACCCCAAGGATCCCGAGGCGGTCTTCGAATTCGCCATCTATCGCGACTGGGACGCGGTCGAAGCGCACCGCGCCGCCGCCCATTCGCTCGAAAAGGGACCATGGGTGCAGGAGACGTTCGGTGCGCCGATGGAGCCGCACTATCTCGAAACCGCCGACTGGCCACTCGAACAGAAGGTGGCCTGATCCGTTCGCCGCCCGCCCGGGGCTGAGCCTGAACCCGGCTTCTAGCTTAGTTCCCGGATGGTGGCTCGGGCGCGTGCCGCACCAGCGACGGGTCTTTCAGCATGTCTCGCATGGTCCGGCCTTGCAGCGTCGCCGACCATAGTCGCTTGTCCTGCAGCACCGCGGAGAGGTCGCACACCACTCCCGCGGCTTCGAGCAGGACCAGCCGCCTTCTGTCCATCCGCTGGAAGGCCGCCCATGCGTTGACCACGACGAACAAGGCCCAAACGGCGCTTGCCGCCATCATGCCGAGTACGAGCCACAAGGGGATCGCGATCAGCCCGGCAACGTGGAGAGCGGCGAGCCCTGCAAGCAAGAAGACCGGCTTCAGAATCTCGAAGTTCAGCCAGTTCCCCCAGTCCCTATCGTTCCTGCGGTAGCTGGACAGCAGCACCGACTGGCGCCGGATTCGCCGTCTTTGACGATCGATCATCGGCCTTCTCCTATCGCCGCTGCATCGCCTCGATCGCGGCGCTTCGCCTCAGCACGCGCGCCATCGGGTCGACAACGACATGCGCGCCCGCGGGCACCGTGATCGTCTCGCTCCCGCCCGCCATCGCCAGCCTGCGCGTCTCGCCGTTCACCGCGACCTCGACCGGAAGCGGGAAGGGGGCCTTGCGGGGAGTCTTCCAGCTCAGCGTCAGCCTGTCCCCCGCGCGCGTCTCAAGCAGTTCGGGCAACGCCGCCTCGCGCAGATAGACGTCGAAGAACCAGCTGAGGTCGCGTCCCGCCGCCGCGTTCATCAACTGCTCGAACTCGGAGGTGGAGGTGAAGCGCGGCTTGAAATTGCCCGGTTTGGGGTCGGGACGGCCATAGACCAGCTGCCGCGTCGCGTCGAAGAACGGCTCGTCGCCGATCAGGTAGCGCAGCGTGTGCAGCACCCACGCGCCCTTGTAATAGATATCCTGTCCCGGGCCGCCCTGTTCCAGCTGATAGACTTCGTCGGAGGTGCGGACCTTGCCCGATACCAGCGGCTTGCCGTTGAGGATGAACTTGCGCTGCTGCGCCATCATCGCGGCATAGCGCGCCTCACCCTCGCGCCACTGGCCATAGAGCGGCTGCATGTACTGGCCGTAACCCTCATGCAGCCAGAAATCGTCCCAGTTGGCCGCGGTCATCTGGTTGCCGAACCATTCGTGCGCCAGTTCGTGCTGGAACAGCCAGTCGAACCCGGTTTCGTCCTTCTTATAGTCGTTGCCATAGGCATTCACCGTCTGGTGCTCCATGCCCATGTGCGGCGTCTCGACCACGCCCAGCTTCTCGCCGGCGAAGGGGAAGGGGCCGATCACGCTCTCGAAGAAGTCGAGCGTCGGCGCGAATTCCGTGAACAGCCCGGCGGCCTGTCTCTCCTTGCCCTTCAGATGCCACAGATGCAGCGGCACCTTGTTCCCGAACTTGCTGTCATACGTCCCCTTGATCTCGTCATAGGGGCCGATGTTGATCGCGACGAGATAGGGGTTGATGTTCTTCGCCAGCCAGGTCCAGCGCGCGGCGCCGTCCGCGGCCGGTTCCACCGATACCAGCTTGCCGTTGGCGATCGAGGGATAGCCCGCGGTGGTGATCGCCAGCTTGATCTCGGGCACCTCGCCCGCCGGGAAGTCGAGGCATGGCCAGTAGAGGTCGCAGCCATAGCCCTGCGCGGTGGTCGCGACCCATGGCTTGCTCTGCCAGCTCGACCACACGATGCCGTCGTCCCATGGCGCGTTGACCGCTTCGTGCGGTTGTCCGGCATAGCTGATCTTCGCCACGACCTTCCCGCCCGCCGGGATCGGTCTGGGCAGGTCGATCACCAGCCGCCCCTCGGGATTGCGCCAGCTTCCGGGCTTGAGCGGGGTTCCGTCGATGCTGATCCCCGAAACGCCGAAATTCTTGTCGAGGTCGATCAGCAGCCGTGTCTGCGGGATGCGTGTCGACAGTGTCAGTTCCGCTACCCCGGACAGGAATCGTTTATGGGGCTCAATCCGAACATCGAGCTCGACATGTTCCATCCGCAGCGCCGCGCGCTCCGGCTCGATCTCGCCTCCCGATCGCTTCGTCAGGGCGGTGATCGGCGGCTCGCCCTTCTGGGCAAGTGCCGGGGAAGAGAGAAGAATCAGCCCCGTAACCAACACCCGATTGATGCGGCGCCTCTGCGCACCATATAATAGATAGAATCCGCCCTTCGTGGCGGACCCTGGAGTACACATGAAGTCCACCTATCCCGTCCTTCCGCTTCGCGACATTGTCGTCTTCCCGCACATGATCGTGCCGCTGTTCGTTGGCCGCGACAAGTCGGTCGCCGCGCTCGAAGCGGCGATGAATGACGACAAGGAGATCTTCCTCGTCGCTCAGCTCGATCCCGCGCAGGACGATCCCGGCCGCGACGATCTCTACGACATCGGCGTCTCGGCCGAGGTGATGCAGCTGCTCAAGCTGCCCGACGGCACTGTCCGCGTGCTGGTCGCTGGGAAGGAGCGCGGCAAGCTGGAGACGATGGAGGAGGCCGGCGGCTTCCTTACCGCCACCGTCGCGCCGGTCGAAGAGAAGGTGGTCGAGGGCAACGAGGTCCAGGCGCTGATGCGCTCGGTCGTCGACCAGTTCGAGAATTACGCCAAGCTCAACCGCAAGCTGCCGGCCGAAACCGCCGTCCAGCTCGGCGAGATCGAGGAAGCCTCGCGCCTTGCCGATGCGGTCGCGGGCAATATCGCGGTCAAGGTCGCCGACAAGCAGAGCATGCTGGTCGAGGACGATCCCCAGAAGCGGCTCGAAATGGTGTTCGCCTTCATGGAGGGCGAGCT
>DATIGZ010000255.1:0-5277 GCA_035481255.1 Sphingomonas sp.
CGCGCCCGATGTCCATCGCGAGTTCGAGGCACGCACCGGTCATGCCATCCTCGAACGCTATGGCATGACCGAAACCAACATGAACACGTCCAACCCCTATGACGGCGACCGAATTCCCGGGACCGTGGGATTGCCGCTGCCGGGCGTCGAGATCCGTATCGCGGACTCCGCCACCGGCCGCGTGCTGGCGCGGGGCGAGGTCGGCGTGATCGAGATCGGCGGACCCAATGTGTTCAAAGGCTATTGGCGAATGCCCGAAAAGACCGCGTCGGAATTCCGCGACTGTTTCTTCATCTCCGGCGATCTAGGTCGCATCGACGAGCGCGGCTATGTCTCGATCGTGGGGCGCGAGAAGGACCTGATCATCGCAGGCGGGTTTAACGTCTATCCCGCCGAGGTCGAGGATGCGATCGGTGAGTTGGAGGCGGTGCATGAGGTCGCTGTGATCGGCCTGCCGCACGGCGATCTGGGCGAAGCGGTCGTCGCCGTCGTGGTGCCGCGCGATCCGGATTTCGCCGACAAGGAAGCAATCATCGGCGCGCTGGCGGGCAAGCTTGCCCGCTTCAAACAGCCGCGCCAGGTGCTATTTGTAGAGGGACTGCCCAAGAATGCGATGGGCAAGGTGCAGAAGGCAGCGCTGCGTGAGCGATATGCCGGTCTTTTCGACGCTTCAAACCATTAGAAGGCGTGGCGGACGCCATGCCAACGATCGTGCTGGCCGCAATGCGCCCTAATTGCTGTCGTTCGAAGCATTCAATGGCAGACCTGAAAGCTGCCGTTCGCTCTTAAAAATTTCCTCGTAAAGTCACGCCGGAATTCGTGTGACTCTTTGGAAGGACCACGAGATTTCCTGGAATCCAGCAACGTCCTGCATCGGTATCCTTGCGCGGTGATTTATAACAAAAGCGCATGAACAGTTCTGATATTTCGATTTTCCGTTTTGCTGGATGCGCGATAGGCCTGCGGCTGCAGGCGGTGATGCGTGCACGTTGCGGATTGAGGGCGTCGGATGCTCAGCTTGTTAAAAGGAATCAAGATTGTCGATCTGACGACCGTGGTGCTCGGACCTTATGCGACCAAAATTCTTGGCGACTTCGGCGCAGAAGTGATCAAGGTTGAGCCTTTGAGCGGTGATGTGTTCCGCGCAGTCCGGCCCGGTCGTAGCGAGGCCATGGGCGCGGGCTTCATCAACGCCAACCGCAACAAGCGCTCGATCGCGCTCGATCTGCGGGATCGCGAAGCCTTAGCGGCACTGCATGCGATCGTTGCTGCGGCCGACGTGGTGGTCCACAATATGCGGCCCAAGTCCGCCGAGAAGCTGGGAATCGGGTTCGAGCAACTGCGCGCGGTCAATCCTTTGATCCTGTATTGCTATGCCACCGGCTTTGGGCAGGGCGGGCCGTTTGCCGACGAGCCGGCTTATGACGATACCATCCAGGCCGTGTCGGGGCTGGCCTGGCTAAACCAGAACGCTTCCGGCGAGCCGCGCTTTTTGCCGACGATCATCGCCGACAAGGTGGGTGGGCTGCATCTGGCGATCAGCGTGCTCGCCGCGCTGGCGTCGCGAAACCGCGATGGGGAGGCGATGTGCATCGAGGCGCCAATGTTCGAGAGCCTCGTTTCCTTCATGATGCTGGAGCAGCTGGCAGGGCGCAGCTTCGCGCCGCCGCTCGGCGGGATCGGTTATGACCGGCTGCTTTCGCCCTATCGCAAGCCGTTCCGTACCGCCGACGGCTTCATCTCGGTCATCCCCTATAACGCGGCGCATTGGACCGCCTTCCTGCGCCTGATCGGGCGCGACGATCTGATCGGCGACCGGCGCGTCACCGACGCCACCGAGCGCAGCCGCAATATCGACATGCTCTATGCCTTGATCGAGCAAGCCACCCCGGCACGCACTACGGATGAGTGGATGAGCCTGTTGCGGGAGCGCGACATTCCGTGCGCGCAGGTCAACCGGCTCGAGGACTTGTTCGATCACCCGCATCTGCGCGCGGTCGGCATGTTCGACCGTGAGGTGCATCCGACAGAGGGCGAACTGAACGTCGCGCGCTCGCCATTCCGCGTGGCCGGCGAGCCCTCCGCTCCCGACCGGCCGGCGCCCGTACTGGGGCAGGACACGTTCGATATCCTGCGCGAGGCGGGCGTGGCGGAGGCGGCGATCGAGCTATTGTTCGCTCGCGGTGCCGCCGCCGCGGCCGGGCGCGAGGTCGCGGCATGACGCCGCGCTTGGACTGACGGAGCAGAAGCGATGCTGGCGATCGCCGGACTGGCCACGATCCTGCTGCTGCTCGCGGCGATCCTTTCGAAGCGCTGCTCGCCGCTCGTCGCGTTCCTGGCGATTCCCTTAGCCGCTGCGCTTGCGCTCGGGCACGGCGCTAGCGTGGGCAAGTTCATGCTTGATGGGATGACGACAGTCGCGCCGATGGGTGCGCTGTTCCTGTTCGCGATCCTGTTCTTCGCAATCCTCGCCGATGCGGGTCTGTTCGCGCCGATCGTTCGCGCCGTCGTCCACCTCGCGCGTGATCATCCGCCGTTCGTAACGGTCGGCACCGCCGTGCTCGCCACGCTTGTCCAGCTCGACGGATCTGGCGCGGTCACCTTCCTCGTCGTCGTGCCGGCTCTGCTACCTGTCTATGACCGCTGTGGCATCGATCGCCGCGTGCTGGCCTGCGTGACAGCGATGGCGGCGGGGGTCGGCAACATGTTGCCCTGGGGTGGGCCGACGATCCGTGCGGCGACCGCGCTCGACCTGCCGGTGATGACATTGTTCGGGCCGCTCCTGCCGGTTTGGGCAATCGGAACCGCCGCGGTGCTCGCCTGCGCATGGTGGCTCGGCCGCGATCAGCTTGCGCGAGTCCGTGTCGGTGGCGGCGCTGTCTCGCCAAGGCACACGGCACCGCTGGACGCCCCCGCGGCCGCTATCGGCTGGCGCTTCTGGGTCAACCTGACCCTGGCGGTGGCGGTACTGGCGCTGATGCTGACCGAAATCGTGCCGTCCGCGCCGGCGTTCCTGATCGGCACGGCGCTGGCGCTGATCGTCAACTATCCCGATCCCGCCGCGCAGCGCGAAGCGATCGAACGGCACGCGCCGGCGGCGATGACGATGGTCGCGATCCTGCTCGCGGCGGGCGCCTTTACCGGCATCATGAAAGGGACAGGCATGCTGGCCGCACTTGCGCAGGCGGGCGCCGGCCTGCTGCCTGGCGGTTCGGCTGAGCATCTGCCGGTCGCGGTCGCGCTCATGTCGATGCCGCTCAGCCTGTTGTTCGATCCGGACAGCTTCTATTTTGGGGTGCTGCCAGTTCTCGGCGAGATTGCGCAGCAGGGTGGTGTGCCGTCGGTCGAGGTCGGGCGCGCCGCGATTCTCGGGCAGATGACCACCGGCTTCCCTGTGAGCCCAATGACGCCGGCGACTTTTCTTCTAGTAGGACTCGCTCGACTCGAGCTCGCCGATCATCAGCGCTTCACGATTCCCTGGCTGATGTTCCTCACCGTGGTGATGACGATCGCGTCGGTGCTGCTCGGCGTGATCCGGCTGTGAGCGGCGCGGTCGAACTGGTCGAGGTCGGGCCGCGCGACGGGCTGCAGAATGAAAGCTGCATCCTGACGACCGCGCAGAAGGTCGAGCTGATCGAGCGTTCGCTGGCGGCTGGCAGCCGGCGGATCGAGGTGGCGAGTTTCGTCAACCCGCGGCGCGTGCCGCAAATGGCGGATGCCGAAGCGGTGTGCGCCGCTTTGAAACCGCGACACGCGGTGACGACGATCGGACTCGTACTCAACCGTCGCGGCGCCGAGCGCGCACTGCTGACCAACGTCGATGAGCTGGGCGCGGTGGCGAGTGCGAGCGACGGGTTCGGCATCGCCAATCAGGGCCGCACTTCGGACGAAACGGTGCGCGATGCCATCGAGATCATCGAACTCGCCAAGGCGGCCGGACGGCGCGCCCAGGTGACCATCTCGGTCGCGTTCGGCTGCCCGTTCGACGGCGAGGTTGAACCGGAGCGCGTAGCCGGCATCGCGCGGCGGCTGGCCCGGGCCGGACCGCGGGAGATCGCGCTGGGCGACACGATCGGCGTGGCGGCGCCGGCAGATGTCGCCCGTGTGATGCGGGCGGTGTCAGAGACAGTGCCGGACATGAAACTGCGCTGTCACTTCCACGACACGCGCAACACCGGCGTCGCAAACGCCTGGGCTGCACTCGAGCAGGGCGCGGCGACGCTGGACGCCTCGCTCGGCGGGATTGGCGGCTGCCCCTTCGCGCCCGGGGCGAGCGGCAATGTCGCGACCGAGGATCTGCTCTACACGCTCGATCGGGCCGGCATCCGCACCGGACTTCATCTTGGCACCCTCATCGACAATGTCGCGTGGCTCTCCGCCACCATGGGACGGTCCTTGCCCGGACGGCTGTCGCGTGTTCCGCGATTTCCGAGCGCAACCTCGAATGCTATCGCGGACCGATGAAGCGGCTGCCCAGTATCGCGACGTTGCGCCTGTTCATCCAAGTGGCGAAGAGCGCCAGCTTCAGCGAGACCGCGCGGGTCGCAGCTATCTCGCAACCAGCGCTCAGCCGGACGATTCGCCTGCTCGAAGAAGAGTTGGGCGTCCGCCTGTTTGACCGGGATACGCGCAACGTTCGCCTGACCTCGGCGGGGGAGACGCTGCTGCCAGCGGTTCAGCGGCTGGTACGCGAATTCGAGGATACGTTTGGCGAACTCGAGCAATCCTTCTCCGGCAAGCGCGGCCATGTCGTCATTGGCGCGCTGCCATCAGTCGCGGCGAAGATGCTGCCGCTGGCCCTGGTCGATTTTTGTACTGCCAACCCCGATATCGAACTGACCGTTCGCGAGGGGCTGTCCGATGATCTCTATCAGCAGATGCGGGATCGCCAGATCGACCTGGCGATCGTCACGCCGCCCGACCGCGCCGACCAGTTCGATTTCGTGGCGATGCTCGAGGACGAATGCGTGCTGGTCCCGGGTCAATCGCCCGGAAAACGGCGAAAAGGGCTATATCCAGGGTATCGAGGCGGGCTTCCGCACGTTCCTCCGCATTCCGTCGCTGCCGCAGTGGATGCAGAATTTCGGCGTGCTGGCGAATTACACCTATCTCGATCATGGTTCGGAGCTGTCGGAGAGCGCGGCTGCGACCCTGCCGGGTATTCAGCCGCTGACCAACGTATCGAACCATCTGGCGAACGCTCAGATCTTCTACGAGAGCAAAGCGCTCTCGCTGCGGGCGTCGTACAATTACCGTTCGAGCTTCCAGACCTATGGC
>DATIGZ010000256.1:0-1839 GCA_035481255.1 Sphingomonas sp.
GTCGATTATCTGCGCATCGTCGTCCGCAACCTCCGCCAGAAGCTCGAGGCGGACGCCAGCCGCCCCGCGCTGATCCGCAATGAACCGGGCGTCGGCTACCGGCTGGTTGTGGCTACCGCCGATGCCGGATCGCCGGGACCAGCAGACCGCCCAGCAGGGTAAGCCCGGCCAGCACCAGCATCACCGCGCCGAAATCGCGTGGGGTGGCGAGCGCCCAGGTGAGTACCGGTCCGAGCAGAGCGGGTAAGGTGTTGGTCAAGTTGATGAGACCGAGATCGCGCCCGCGATGGCGCGGATCGGGCAGCAACTGCATCGCGAAGCCGGAATGGAGCGACAGGAACACCGCCGAGCCGAGCGCGTAGATCGCGAAGGCGACCGCGGCGATGGTCCAGTCCCGCGCGAAGGCGAGACCGGTGAGCCCCAGCGCGGCGAGTATGGCGAACGCGATCAGGAACGGCTTGCGGCGCCCGATCCGGTCGGACCAGCGGCCTGCCAGCACCGCGACGGGGAGTGGGATGAGGTAGGCGACCGTCATCAACTGGCCGAGCGGCCCGACGCTTTTCGAAGTGGGTGTGTCGGGGTCGATGCTCGCGAAATAATAGACAAGGTAGAGCCACAACACATTTCCCGCGACCTGCACCAGCAGTCGCGACGTCCAGGCGATGGCGAGATCGCGGCCGAGCAATGGCGCCTCTTCCGGTGTTGCGGCCGCTGGCGCGATTTGAGACGGTGTGACGAGTAGCGGTAGAATACAGACCAGCACCGCGGCGAGCACGAAGCTCAGCCGGGTAGGTTCTCCGCTGACGCCGATCGCGACCATCAGAGCCGCAACGGCCGACGCGAGCGGGGCGCCCAGCGCAATCAGCCCGCCCGCCAGCCCTTTTTGCGTGTCGGGTACCTCGTCCGCCATCACCGCGAACATCGGTGCGAGGACCGCATTCACCGCGATCTGAAACAGAACGACCGCGAGGATGATCTGAACGGGTGTCGTCGCGAGCGCGATTGCGGCGAAGGCTGCGGCCAGACCCGCGAGGCCGGCGGCGATCCATTTGCGTCGCCCGGCGCCGCACGCCACCGAACGATCGCTCAGCCAGCCGAACAGGATGTTCGACGCGCTTGCGGCGAATGCCCCGGCGATGACGGTGGCGGTGAACACGGCGATGCGATCGTCGCCCGCGATCTCCGCGACCTTGACCGGCAGCAGCAGGGTCAGCAGCGGCAGGAAGCCAATCACCCCGCCGGCATTGGCGAGCGCAACCAACAGGATGAAGCGCAGCGATCGCTGCGCCGCTCGCTCCGGCTTCGAATTAACCCCCACAAGGCACCCCGTCGCTCCCCGGCTGTCGTGTCCGCGTTGGTCGCGGGCACCGCGGGGAGCGGGAGAACGCTAAGGCTTCATCGTCGCCGGGTCGAGCGTCGTCGTGAGCAGCATCGTGCGATCGGTCGCGTCGCGGGCAATCGCCACCCGATAGCTGCCGCCGCGAACGCGCCAGCCGGGCATGCTGGTGTCATAATCGGCAAGGATGCGCGGTTCGGCGATTAGCGTGATGCGGCGCGTCTCGCCGGGCTTCAGCTCGACGCGCTTGAAAGCGGCGAGGCGCATCGGAATGTTCGACCCTTCGCGCGTCACATAGACCTGTGGCACATCGGCGCCCGAACGCTTGCCGGTATTAGTGACGTCGAACGACACGGTCAGGCGCTTGCCGCCGGTGACGCTTGGCTTGCCATAGGCGAAGCTGGTGTAGCTGAGGCCATGACCGAAGGCGAAGAGCGGCTTGTGTCCTTTCTTCTCGTACCAGCGATAGCCGACGTCGCTGCCCTCCTGATACTTCACGGGGA
>DATIGZ010000257.1:0-6110 GCA_035481255.1 Sphingomonas sp.
ACCGTGGTGCCGCCGCATGCAAGGACGAGCCGGTCGATCGCCGCCTTGAGCTGCGTCGCCGCCGGTCCGCCGAAGAAATAGCGCCCGTTCGCCGGTTGGTTCGGCGCCTGAACCACGACGTAATTGTCCGAAAGCCGTGTCGTGCGCACGCTTCCCCAGGCGATATCGGCGCGATCGGTCCGCGCGGGGTGCGAGGTGCTGTCGATCTGGTGCGACGGATAGCTGGTCTCTAAGCGCGTGTTGCACCCCGTGGTGGCCACCGAGTAAGTCGCCGTCACGCCCGGCAGCACCGCGCCGCTCGAACGGTACATCGGCGCGCGCACGCTCTCCAGCCGCGTCTTGATCTCGGCCCGCGCTGCGTCCGCGCCGGTCTGCGCGACAGCGACGGCAGGCGACAGGACAGCGGCCGCTGCCCCCGCAACGATCAGCTTCATTCCGTTCCCCCCAATTCGAACGGCAGTGCGGTCGAAGGACCCGACCGCGATCATGGTTACCATGCCAATAAAATCAGGAGGATGAAAGCCGCCCGGAAGAAAGCTCCGCGGGCAGATAGCGCATCGCGACATCGCATCGCGCATACTGCGCACCATATCGGGACATGATCTCCGCATCGTGCCGGAAGCCGGCCTTCTCATACAGATGGATGGCCGCCGCGCATTTGGCGTTGGTGAGAAGATAGAGCGGGTCGGCATTCATCCGCATCGCGCGTTCGACCGCCGCCGACAGCAGGAACGCGCCCGCCTTCAGCCCGCGGGCGGACTCGCGCACGCCCATCTTGGTCAGCTCATAGCTGTTCGCTCCGGTCTTCAGCAGCGCGCAGGTGCCCACGATGCCCAGCCCCTTCGCCTCGACGAACAGCACGACCCCGCCCGGATCGATGATCTTCGCGCGCGGATTCTCCAGCACTTCACGGTCGATGGGCTCGAGGCGAAACATCGTGGTGATCCACTCGGCATTGATGTCGTGAAAATGCCGCGCAAGGTCGTCGTCATATTCGCGGATCGTCAGGACTTCGGGACTGGCCCGGTTCGCCAGAACATCGAGCGGCGTCGCCTCCAGCGCCGCTTCCAGTCCGGTGATCTGATCGACGAACGCATCCGCCCGCCCGCCGAACAATGCGTGGACGGCCGCCTCGACCTGCGGCCAGACATATAGTTTCGCGCGCGCCAGCGCGGCGTCCCCGGCGGGCGTGAGCGAGATGGTTCGCTGCCGCTGATCCTCGCCCTGCTCGGACCGGGCGAGCCCGAGTTCGACCAGCTGGCCGATCGATCGAGTCACCCCCGGCTGGCTGATCCCGACGATCTGCACCAGCTGGCCGATCGTCATCGCCTGCCCGTCCAGCGCCGCGAGGAACGCCATATGGGACGGCTGCACGGGCAGCCCGGCATCCGCGGTGATCCGCGCCGCGCCCGCCTGCATCCGCTCACCCAGCCGTTTCAGGCGGCTGCCCAGAAAGGCAGCGCCCATTTGCTCCATCAGATCCGTCACGCCACGCTCCAATAACAGGATATATAACGCGGTATATATCTACGTATCCGTGAGTCAATGGAACCTCGCAAAAGACGGCGCGCTAGGTGCGGCAGGCGGCCTTGACGGCGCGCCGGCGCCAGTTCGCCACATGCGCGCCGGCGAGCAACAGGCTGCCCGCCACCGTCACGCCGGTCTCGATCGCGGCCTGGTTCCCGAACGCCAACCCGATGGCCATCAGCGCCAGCCCCGCTCCGCCGACGAACAAAGGCGCGATCCCGCGATGCCGTCTCCACCCCTCGATCAGCGCGAACGCGCTCGTCGGGATCGCGAACAGCAGCACGGCGAGGTGGAACCCCTCACCGGGATCGATCCGGTTGGCGATCGCGGGCAGCGCGGCGATCAGCAGCGGCAATCCCAGGCAATGGATCAGGCACAGCGCCGACGCCCCCACCGCGAACCCGTCGAACCACTTGCCAATCATCGCCCGCATCACGCCACTCCAAGCTGCTCGCGGCGTAAATGATACAGTGTATCATGAAATTCAAGAGGCGGATCGCTGCGACGTTGGATTTCGCCTGCTCGACTTCAGGTACCGGCCCACGGCCCGCCCGCTTCCTGAATTCGTCGATCCGCTTGCCTGAGCCGCAACGCCTCGGGCGGCCGCGGACTCGTGTGCGTGGCCGTGAGACTTGAGGCGTTCCGTGCCGTTCAGCCGCCCACCGCCGGCGCCTCGGGGGGTACCGCGGCGTTACGCCAGCGTGCCACGGGCAGCACCGTGACCGTCCCGTCTTCCTCGCGCTTGCGCTGGATCAGTGTCGCGCCGTCCTGCGCCGTTCCGCCGATCGTCGCCCGCACCCGCACCCAGAAGCTGTTGGACCGGAACGCCGTGCCCGGCGGCTGGCTCACCTTCTGGTCGGACAGGTCGCGCAGCGTGATCTGCCCGTTGCGCTTGCGGATCGCCGTCAGGCGCTCCGCGACCACCGGGTCGTCGAACAGGATCGCCAGCAGCTCCTGATCAGCGGCGTTGAGGTTGATTTGCGTGTTGCCGGGCAGCGCCGTCACCATCCGTTCCAGCCGTGCGATGGCGTCCTGATCCGCGCCGGGCAGCAGGCGGATCGGTCGCACGTCGGTCACCGGCCCCTGACTGCGCACATAAGCGATTGCCTGCGTCACCTGCGCCTCATCCAGCCCCGCGATGCCCGCTAGCTTCTGGAAGATCAGCACCGGCGCCACCTCGCCGCTGCGCAGCGCGTTGACGTTGAACCGCCCCTCGGCGTCGCTCACCGCCAGATCGAAGCTGCCGCCATCGATCGCCGCCCCATTCGCCCCGATCGACGCCCAGCGCTCGCCGGCATGATCGACCTCGGGCGCTTCCTTCGCATCGCGCCGCAGCGCGCTGATCGCGGACAGCTCTCCGCCCCGCACGATCGCCGCCGCCCGCGCCGCCTCACGACCCCTGAGCGACCGGTCCAGCGCCAGTTCCTCGCGGCTGATCATCAGCAGCACCAGCCCGCTGGCGATCGCCACGAACATCAGGACGTTGACCAGGATCATGCCCTGCTCGTCATCCCGCCGCGTCATTTCGGGTCGTCCTTCGGCTGATCGGGCAGCACCACCACCCGACGCAGAACCCCCTGCGGTCCCGGCACGCCGCCCACCTGCATCTCGACCGAGACCGCGCGCGGCCACTCATCCTTGCGCTCCTCGTTCACCGGCCAGCGGTCGACCCAGCGATCACCGTCGCGAAAGCGCCATCTGGCTTCGGCCACGCCTTGCAGCAACATTTGCGGCTGCGGTGCGGACCGCACCAGCACACCTTGCGCCGCCCCGTAGCGCACCGGCATCGGCGGGCCGCCCAAACCTCCCGCGATCCGGGTAAAGGCGATACCGCCGCCCCCGCCCGACACCTCGCCACGGGTGATCTGGTCAAGGTCGCTCTGCACCACGAACATCGCCCGTTGCAGGTCGGCCAGCCGGCTCAGCCGCGTCTCGGTCCGCCCCTGCACATTGAGCACGCTGTCGAGCAACCCCAGCCCGGCCACCGCGATCAGCGCGAACAGGCCCAGCGAGATGATCAGTTCGAGGAGCGTGAATCCGCCCTCGTCAGGGCGGGGTGTCATGCGCCGAGGCTCACCGCCACCGGCTCATAGCCCGCCGGCCCGGCAAGCAGGATCGCCAGCTCGCGCGCCACGCTGCCGTCGCTGCGGAACCGCGCATTGCCGGTGACGCAAGGGTAGCTCGTCTCGGCCAGCAGCGTCTTCTCACTGATCTCGCCCTTGTTGCGCAGCACCTTGACGATCCCGCCCGCGTCATAGGCGAGCGCCGCCAGCGCGCCCGGGTCGCCGCCGTGCCGCGCGCGATACTCGCCCGCGAACCGTCCGAACGATGCCGGATCGGGGCTGGCGAGCCACGCGCCGCTGAGCACCTCAAGCGAAGCAGGACGATGGTCCAGCGCCTGCACCGTGCCCAACAGCTGGATTCCCGTCTCTTTCAGGTTTCGCGCCGCGGCCAGCACGGCCTCGCCGCTTCCGGGCAGCAATACCGCGTCGGGAGCATCACCGGCCACTGGCAGCGGCTGCCCCTCCGTCACCGTCAACACGCGCACATCGATGCCGATCTCGCCCTGCACCTTGCCCGCCGCCAGGGCGGCGGCAGCGCTCCATGGCGACGCGTCGTCGATCACCACCACGCTCTTGATCCCGCGCGACCGGGCATAGCGCAGGATCGCGCTGGTCACCTGACTGGGCGTGATGCCGAACACCCAGCTTCCGGGTGCGCGAACCACCGCATTGTTGCTGAACGCGACCACCGGCACACGCCCGGCCACCTCGCGCGCCACCGCGGTCACTTCCTCGGCCGTCACCGGCCCGAGAATCATCGCCGCCTTTGCCTTCAGCGCGTTGCGCGCCGCCAGCGCCGCGCCCGCCGCGGTCCCGCCCGTGTCGTAAGCCGTGATTTCGGGGCCAGAATCCGCAAGCAACGCCGCCTGCCGCATGCTAAGGCCCAGCGCGGCACGCGGGCCGCTCAGCGGCAACAGCATCGCCACCTGCCGCTTGTCGCGCCTGGGCTTCTTGTCCTGCAAGTCACCGGCAGCCAGAACAGAGGGACTCGCAAGCAATGCCGGCGGCAGCAACAGGCCTGATTTCAGCAGATCGCGGCGGTGAAACGCCGGCGTTCGGATTGGCGTCTTGGTCGGCACGGCGGCGTCTTACCGTCTTCGTCGTGCTGGGCATAGCCGCTTATGCGCTGGCGATGCTCGCGACGATGCCCGCCAGCGTGTTCCTCAAGAACCGCCCGTGGCGCACCGGCGTCGCCGGCGGCAGCAAGTTCGAGTGGAACTGGGCGCCGCTGCGCTCGCTCACCTCCTTCGCCTTCGCGGCGGACTGGAAGGCGACCGGCCCCGACACCGACATGGGCGGCCGCGGGCTGATGCGATTCGGCCGCACCGTGCTCGACGATGTCAGCGGCAGCGCGCACAGCTCGGTGCTTCAGGCGCTCCAGCCCAACCTGCCCTTCACCTGCGATCTGGTGATGCAGCTCCAGTTCGCGAAGATCGCGATCGGCGGCGGTGATCAGGCGATCGACGGCAAGCTCACGACCGAGCCCGGCACCTGCACCGCGAAGAATGGCGGCACGGCCACGGCGGTCCCGGCGCTCCTGCTGACCGCCGAGAAGATCGGCACCGCGACCCGCATCCGTATCGCTCCCGCCGCCCAGCGACGCCAGACGCTGATGGACGCGACGCTCGGCGAGGACGGCAAGCTCAGCTTCCGCATGACCGCCGATGGCGCCCGCGTCCTCCCGTTCACCGGCATGCCCGCGGGCGCGGCGATCGAAGGGGCGCTCTAGAGCGTCACCAGATCGTTGAGGTTGATGATCGGCAGCAGGATCGCCAGCACCATCATCAGCACGATGCCGCCCATCAGCAGCAAAACCAGCGGCTCGACCAGCGCGACCATCGCGCTCGTCACCGCGTCCAGCTCGCGGTCCAGCTCGTCCGCCGCCCGCGACAGCGCAGGCCCCAACTGTCCGCTCGCCTCGCCCGACGCGACGATCGCGGTGAGCATCAGCGGAAATACCCCCGCCTCGCTCATCGCCGCGCGCAAGCTGATGCCCTCACGCACCCGCGCCGCGACGTGCAGCGCGCGTTCACGCACCCAACGGTTGGGTGTCACCGCAGCGGCGGCATGCAGCGCCTCGACCAGCGGTACAGCGCTCGACACCAGCGTCGCGAGGCTCCCGGCGAAGCGCGCCGCGTTATGCTGGCGGCTGAAGCGCCGGAACGGCCAGCGCTCGGTAAAGGCGCGATGGACCTTCAGCCGGTTCGCCGGATTGGCCACCCAGCGGCCATAGATCACGAAGCCGATCAGCGCCGCGAGCAGGATGTACAGCCCCCAATCCTGAAGGAACCCCGAAATCGCGATCAGCACCCGCGTCAGCAACGGCAGATCGGTCCCGCGCGAGACGAACACCTTGACGATATCGGGGATGACATAGACCAGCAGCAGCACGATCACACCCAGCGACACCGTCGCCAGCAGCCCCGGATAGAGCAAGGCGAGCTGCAACTTCTGACTATTCGCCTGCCGGTTCTCGACGAAATGCGCGAGGTGCCCCAGCACATCGGTCAGTTTCCCTGA
>DATIGZ010000258.1:0-2829 GCA_035481255.1 Sphingomonas sp.
GCACACGGCTTGCCTTGGGCATCGTAACAGGGCGCTGCTACTGAGTGGGCCGCCGGGGGGCGGCAAGACCACTCTCGCGGTCGCGCTTTCGCGATCGGGCCTGGACTATCTCTCGGACGATATCGCGCTGCTCGGCCCTGACGGTCGGGTGCAGGGCGTGCCTCTTCCTCCTGCCGTCAAGAAGGGCGCCTGGACGCTTCTGAGTCGTTATTGCGCGGATATCACGGATCTGCCGGTTCACATGCGGCTCGACGATGTCCCGGTACGCTATCTTGGCCTGAGCCAGCCGCCGCCGATCGCCTGGATGGATGCCGGATGGATCGTGCACCTGCGCAGAGTTGCCGGCGCAAGGCTTGAGCTTCTGAAGCTCGATCCCGCAGGGGCACTGGTGCGGCTGATGGGGGAGGCACATTCCAGCGCCGGCGCCGCGACCATTGAGGGAATGCGCGCGCTGATCATGCTGGTGGAGCGGGCGCGCTGTTTCGACCTGATCTATTCCGATCTCGATACCGCGATCGAAGCCTTGTCGGTGGTCTGTGCCGAAGATTGACATTGAACCGCTCGTGACATTGCTCGCCTGTCTGAAGGGCCAGGCGCCGGCGGATATCGACTGGACGCCCGTGCTCGCGACCGCGAACAGCGCGCTGGTGACCGGTGTTCTCGCCACACAGGTTGGAGACCGCGTTCCGCAAGAGGTGCGGGCGTTTCTCGGCACGATCGAGCGGCGAGCGGTGGAACGAAACTCCCGACTCGAACAGCAACTTGAAGAGGCCGTCACATCTCTGAACATCGCCGGCATCAGGCCGATCCTGCTCAAGGGAGCGGCCGTGCTCAACACGGCGGGACCCGGCTATCGCGCACGCATCCTGTCGGATCTCGACATCATGGTTCCGGCGCGGTCGATGGTTACGGCGCGGGAGCGTCTCGAGGTGATCGGCTATAGACTATACCGGAGCGAAGACAGCCCGTTCGCTCCGATGAATCTCTGTCGCGAGCAGGACGTGGGGATGATTGATCTGCATTGCCGGACCAAGACCCGGTACCCAGGGTTCGATTTCGAGGATCTGGCCGGCGACTGCGCCGAGGTGAGGCTGGGCACGGCGAGGGCCCGGCTTCCGTCACCGACGTTGCAGGCGCTAATCCTCGTGCTGCACGACCAGTTGCAAGAACGCGATTACTGGCGGGGTCTCGTAGATCTCAGGCATCTGCTCGATATTGCGGAACTCGCACGGGCGCCTGCCGGTATCGACTGGGAGCGGCTCGCGGCATATTTCCCGCGAGGATATCCGCGAAATGCGCTGGATGTTCAGCTGGCGACGTTCGAGTTGCTGTTCGGCGCGCCGGTGCCGGTGCCGCAGCGGCCCATATGGACAGCGTTGCAGCTTCGGCGCCGAATCATCCAGCTGCGCCTCGCTGGCCTCAGGTCGTTCCTCACGTTGCTGACCCTGCTGCTCGATCCGCCATGGCAAGGCGGGCGTTCGGGAGGGCGCGCGACCACCCCGGCGACGTTGCGCGATACATCGGTGACCGCGCGGCTCCGGCATGCACGGTCGATGATGAAGCGGCTTTCGGCTCGGAAGAATCCGGGGAAGATCTAGGCCGAATGGCCGGGCCAATGTTGCAGGCGCCCGTTATTTCGGCCGGCCGCCATAGCCCGCGGCCTCGCGCAGTGCGTCGCCGTCCATGACATAGCCGTCGCTGACCACCGTCACGACGCGGCGGAGCGCGCCGATCTCGGTTGAAGGATCGCCGTCAACGAGCACCATGTCGGCCTCCTTGCCGACCGCGATCGATCCGGTGCGCTTGTCGGCACCGACCACGCGCGCGGGCAGGATCGTCACGCTCTGCAGCGCCTGCGCGGGCGTGAAGCCGGCCTGTCGGTAGATCTCCAGCTCGCGGATCAGCTCGATCCCCCAGCCGTCGGTCCCCGCGACGATCGGCACGCCGGCCTTGTGCAGCTTGCCGACCAGCTCAACCATCTTCGCATAGCTCTTGCGGTAATCGTCGCGCGTCAGCCCCTCGACCAGCGGATAGCCGCCGCGCGTGAAGGCCGAGCGTTCGATTACCGGCGAGATGATGCCCATATAGGGGGCGTAGGCGGGGTGGGGTTTGCCGCCGTCCTGCGTCAGGAAGCCTTCGAAGATGACGATGGTGGGGTCGACGATCGTCTTGCGCTTCGCGAGGTCGGCGACGAAGCCAGACATCAGCGGGCCGTCCAGGTCAACATCCTTGAAGTAGCGCGCGGGCCCTTCCATCCGCTGGCGGGTATTGGCCTTGTCGATCACTGCGCGCGGCATCGATTCCATCACGACGAAGTTGAGGTGCGTCAGCTCGTCATAGCCGGCGGCGACGGCTTCGCTGGGCTTCATCGTCGCCGGGACATGGCCGTGGACGTGGAGGCCGAGACGGTGGGCCTCGGCAGTGGTGGGGGCGATCCACGCCGGATTCATCGAGGTGTAGAATTTGACGCCCCAGAGACCGGCGGCCTTGATCCGGCGGACGGCGGCGATCGCCTCGGCCTCGCTGCTGACGACCTCGGCGCCCTGCGCGGCGAGCGGATCCTTCTTGTCGACGATCGCGGAGATGAAGGGCTCGCCCATCAGCAGCGTGCCCGCCGCGCGGCGCTTGGTCGCGTCGACCGCGCGGTCGAAAGTGGTGCCAGGGCTGCGGAAGCTGGTGATGCCGTTGGCGACGTTGGCGAGGACATCCCAATCGTCGCCGATATGCAGATGGCTGTCCCAGATGCCGGGGACCAGCGTCTTGCCGCGGCCGTCGATCACGCGCGTGCCGGCGGGGGTCTTCACCGATCCGGCGGCGCCGATCGCGGCG
>DATIGZ010000259.1:0-2772 GCA_035481255.1 Sphingomonas sp.
ATCCTTCCTCGAGCATGTCCTGCCCCGCCAGTACGCCGCCGGCGCCGCGGACAAGGCCGCGCTGATCGACGGCTCGGTCCTCGCCAACGCCCCCTTCCGCCCGGCGATCGACGCGCTCAAGGAACGCCCCGCGCGCCGTCAGATCGATCGCCGTTTCGTGTTCATCGATCCCACGCCCGGCCATCGCCTCGGCTTCTACAGCGAGGCGCCGGACAATCCCGGATTCTTCCAAACGATCATCGGCGCGCTCTCCGAACTTCCGCGCCAGCAGCCGATCCGCGACAATCTCGAGGCGATCGGGCTCCGCTCCGCGCGGATCGAGCGCATGCTCGCCATCGTCGAGCGCATCCGCGGCGAGGTGGAAGGACAGGTCGAATCGCTGTTCGGCTACACCTTGTTCCTCGATTACCCGACGCCAAAGCGCCTCGCCGCGTGGCGCAGCCGCGCTCAGGTTTCCGCTGCCGCCAAGGCGGGCTATGGCCACGCCGCCTATGGCATGCTCAAGGTCGAGGGCGTGGCCGACCGCATCGCCACGCACCTCCATCAGATCGGCGACCAGCCCGGCCCCGACCGCTGGCGCCGCATCCGCGACGCGATCGGGGCCGAGATCGCGCGCCGCGGCGCCGACGATTTCGGTACCAGCCATCCCGGCTCGGCCAGCGCGCCCACGCTCGACCTGCTGCGCGCGCACGATCTCGGCTTCCGTATCCGCCGCCTGCGCCTGCTCGCGCGTCGCCTGACCGAGCTGGATCAGGAGCATGAGAATCAGGAACTGACGCCGATGCGCGACGCGATCTACGAATCGCTCGCGGGCTATCTCGAATGTCAGCGCGCCGACCCGTTCCTCGGCCTGCGTGAAGCCGTCCGCTCCGCCGATCTCGATGCCGCGGCGTTGCTCGACGAGCTTGGCGGGCGGATGGACCTGCGTACGCTCGATCACGAAACCGACGCGCGGCTCTCCGAAGGGTTGAGCGCGCTGTCGAAAGAGATGCGGCGGCCGATGCTGCTCGCCTATCTCGGTTTTCCCTTCTTCGATATCGCGACATTGCCCCTGTTGCAGGGTGAGGGCCTCAACGAATTCGATCCGATCCGTGTCGACCGCATCCCGCCCGACGATGCCACCTCGATCCGCAAGGGCGGCGCGCGCGCGACGCTCAAGGGGACGCAGTTCAACAATTTCGGCGCGTTCTTCAGCCGGGCCTATCGTGAGAACGACTATCTCTGGGGACGTCTGCACGGTGCCGAACGGCTTGTGGACATCCTTCTCTCAACCCTCCCCGCCAATGCGACGCTGGGTCCTGGCCGCGTCGCAACACTGAAGCGCGACATGTTCCACGCCATCCTCGACGAAGAGGAACCCCGCCTCAAAGCCATCCCCACCCTCATTTCCCAATTGCGCACCGAAATCGGCTGAGGCTGGCCAACCTCGCCCGCCCGTCCTAAAGCTACCCGAAACGACAGAGGATCTTTCGCGCGGATGCAGTTTCTGAAGGCATTGTTCTGGTTCCTGATCCTGGGCCTCGTCGCGGCCTTCGCGGTCACCAACTGGCACCCGGTCGAGATCCAGTTGTGGAGCAGCCTGGTCGCCGACGTGAATCTGCCCTTCCTGCTGTTCATCGTCTTCCTCGCGGGCTTCCTGCCGATGCTGGTGCTCTATCACACCGTGCGCTGGCGCAGCCGTCAGCGCATCGCGATGCTCGAGCGGACAGTTGAGGAAATGCGCGCCGTTCATGCCGCCGCACCCGCCACACCGGCCATGCCGATCTCGCCCGATCCCGTATCCGAACCTTCGGAAACCCCTGCCGCACCGCCGCTGGTGACGCCATGAGCAGCCCGATCTACGTCGCGCTCGACACCCCCGATCTCGAACGCGCCAAGGCCATCGCCAAGCGCGTCCGCCACCATGTCGGCGGGATCAAGCTCGGCCTTGAGTTCTTCATGGCCAACGGACGTCAGGGCGTCCACGAAATGGCCGATATCGGCCTGCCGATCTTCCTCGACCTCAAGTTCCACGATATTCCCAACACCGTCGGCAAGGCGGTGCAGGCGCTGCGCCCGCTTGAGCCCGCGATCATCACCGTTCACGCCGCGGGCGGACGCGCGATGATGGAGGATGCCAAGGCTGCTGCGCCGACGGGGACGAAGGTCGTCGCGGTGACGATGCTCACCAGCCTCGACGCGACCGACCTTCGCTCGATCGGCCTCTCGCCCGACCCGCACGAACAGGTCGTCCGCCTCGCCGAGCTGGCCAGGTCCGCGGGTGTCGACGGAATCGTCTGCTCGGGTGAGGAAGTGAAGGCCGCGCACGACGCATGGAAGGACGGCTTCTTCGTCATCCCCGGCGTGCGCCCGTCGAACGGCGTGATCGGCGACCAGAAGCGCGTCGTCACCCCGCGCGCCGCGCTCGACGCCGGCGCCTCGATCCTCGTCATCGGCCGCCCGATCACTCAGGCGGAAGACCCCGATCTTGCCGCACGCGAGATCGAAGCAACGCTCTAAGGCTACGATGACGATCATTCGCCCGGCGGTCGAAGCCGACCTCCCGCAGCTCCATCCCGTCGTCGAACGTGCTTATCGCGGTGATTCCGCACGCGCCGGCTGGACACATGAGGCTGACCTCGTCACCGGCGAGCGCACCGATATCGACACGCTCCGCTCGCTGCTCGACGGCGACAGCCGGCTGCTGATCGCGCTCGACGACGAGACGGCCCTCGGCTGCGTCAACGTCTCCAGCCGCGGCGATGGCCTCGCCTATCTCGGCCTGCTCTGCGT
>DATIGZ010000260.1:0-1812 GCA_035481255.1 Sphingomonas sp.
GTTCATGACTCGCCTCGAATCCTGTTTCGTGGATCCGTTCGCGGATGCCGATGCGAGCTTCCTCGTCGGGGCCAGCCTCGGGGTCGCCGCCTATCCCGCCGATGGCGAGAATCGCGAAACCATCCTCAACAACGCCGATCTCGCAATGTATCGCGCCAAGGCCGGCATCGGTTCGGCGACCTGCTACTACCAGCCCGGCATGGACGAGACGGCGCGCGCGCGCCGCCAGCTCGCCAACGATCTGCGGCAGGCGATCGACCGGGGCGAATTCTCGCTGGCCTATCAGCCGCAGCACTCGCTGCGTGGTGGCGAGCTCAGCGGCTATGAGGCGCTGCTGCGCTGGCAGCATTCGACGCGCGGCTGGATCTCGCCCACCGAGTTCATCCCGGTGGCCGAGGAGACGGGCGAGATCTTCCGCATCGGCGAATGGGTGCTGCGCGAAGCCTGCGCGGAGGCGGGTCTCTGGCCCGACGCGGTTAAGATTGCGGTCAACCTCTCTCCGGTGCAGCTGATGCAGCCCGATTTGGCTGAACGGGTGACCGAGATCCTGCTCGAAACAGGCCTCTCGCCGACACGCCTCGAGCTTGAGATCACCGAGACCGCGATCATCAGCGACAAGATTCGCGCGCTTCAGGTGCTGCGCCGGATCAAGGCACTGGGCATCAGCATCGCGATGGACGATTTCGGCACTGGCTATTCCTCGCTCGACACGCTCCATTCCTTCCCGTTCGACAAGATCAAGATCGACAAGTCTTTCGTGCTCGGCTCGGGTGAAAGCCCCCAGGCGCGCGCGATCATCCGCGCGGTGCTGGCGCTGGGGCAGAGCCTCAACGTGCCGGTGCTGGCCGAGGGCGTCGAATCCGCCGAGCAGCTCCGCATGCTCGAGCATGAAGGGTGCGACGAAGTGCAGGGGTTCTTCCTCGGCGCGCCCGCCGAAGCGCCATCGCGCGCGACGCAAACGCCGGCCGAAGAGCCGTTACGGCTTCACGCCGCCCCGGCCGGGTAGGTTCAGCCGCCCTTGAAGACGAACACCGGGCCAAGGTCGATCGTGTGCGCCGCGCCGCCCAGCGTCAGCGCGACGTTCGCGGCCCCGGCCGGGTGGCCGGCCGCGGCGACGCCCTCGACATGTACCAGCTTCCATGTCCCGCTCAGCTCGACCGATCCGCTGAGCACCGGCGCATAGGGCGCCGACGCCTGCTGGATGCTCGCGGCGACGTGTGTGCGTCCGTCCGTGCCGCCGTCGGCAAGCCGCGCCCAGAACGCCAGCACCAGCTTATCGCCCTTGACGATCGCGCCCCTGATCGGGGCCGATGCGCCCACGTCCCACGGATTGGCGGGCTTGGCGGCGATCGTCACCCGCATAGCCCCGCCGCCCTGCACCGTGGAGTCCTTGCGCCCCTTGTGCGTCTGTCCGGAGCCATAGACCGACCAGTTGGCGCTCGGCTCGTTGAGCATCACCGGCTCGGCGGTTTGCGCTTGCGCCGTGGCGGCGGGCGATGCGAGCGCGATCAGCGCGGCCGCGATCAGATATTTCATTCTCATCCCCTCCCGATGGACTGAACGCACCTGATTCATTATAACAATTGCAAGATCAATACATAACCAATCACTCGAGGGACTGGCGATGCGAACTGATGGTTTGATACGTGCGCTTGCGTTGCCGGTCATGGCAATGGTCCTGAGCGCGCAAACCGCGCCGTCCGCCGCCGGCTATCAGCTCGTCTGGGCGGATGAGTTCGAGCGCGACGGTCTTCCCGATCCGGCCAACTGGGGGTGGGACACCCACGCCAACAAGACCGGCTGGTACTATAA
>DATIGZ010000261.1:0-8877 GCA_035481255.1 Sphingomonas sp.
CGAGCTGGCGAAGATCGGCGGGATCACGCCCGCGGTGTTGATCTTGAGCGGCAGGTGGCTGCGCTCGGACTGAACGCCGCGCTGCGTCTGGCGCTTGGGATACTGGATCAGGATGCGGCGCTGGGCGCGCTCCATGAAGCAGATGAAGAGGACCAGCAGCGCGACCGCGCCGAGGATCGCGACCAGCGTCACCGGGTTCATCGAACCGCTGCGGCCGCCTTCGAACAGCTGGACCAGCGTGGTCGGCAGGTGGGCGACGATGCCCGCCATGATGATCAGCGAGATGCCGTTGCCGACGCCGCGGTTGGTGATCTGCTCACCCAGCCACATCAGGAACAGCGTGCCGCCGATCAGGCTGACGACGGCGCCGACGATGAACAGCGGCCCCGGCTGGATCACCGGCGAGATGCCGTTGACGCCGGCCTGAAGGCCCGCGGCGATGACATAGCCCTGAATCGCGGTGAGCGCGACGGTGCCGTAGCGGGTGTACTGGTTGAGCTTCTTACGCCCGCTCTCGCCTTCCTTCTTGATCGCGGCAAGCGCCGGCGACAGTGAAGTCGCCAGCTGAACCACGATCGACGCGGTGATGTACGGCATCACGCCAAGCGCGATCACCGACATGCGCTCGAGCGCGCCGCCCGAGAAGGTGTTGAAGAAATCGAGCACGCCGCCCTGCGTGCGCTGCGCGAGCAGGCCGAGCTGCGTAGGATCGATGCCGGGCAGCGGCACATAGCTCAGCATCCGGAAGACGATCAGGGCGCCGAGGGTGAACCACAGGCGCTTCTTGAGTTCGGTGGCCTGACCGAATTTGGACAGGTTGAGGCCGGATGCGAGTTGATCGGCTGCGGATGCCATGTGCGCGAATATCCTGGAAACCAAAGCGGCGGAGGAGCGTTTTCCGCCACCCCGCCGCTCATATAGGGCATGAAACCCGTTGGGCAATCATCCCCGGCGCGCCCGCGCCGGGGTGATGCAAATGGGTTACGCCTTGGCGGCCTTCTTGCCGGACGCCTTCAGCTCGGCAATGGCCTTCTGCTTGACGCGATGCTTCGCGGCATGCTTCTCGGCGGCGGGCACGATCACGGGGATCGTCACCGAACCGCCAGCCTTCTCGACCGCTTCGATCGCGCCCTTCGACGCGCCGGCGACGGTGAAGCTGAGCTTCGCCTTGAGTTCGCCCTTACCCAGCAGGCGGACGCCGTCCTTGCCGCCGCGCGCCAGGCCGACGGCCTTCAGCGCCGCGTGGTCGATGTCGGTCGCGGTCAGCTTGCCGGCGTCGACCAGCTTCTGGATCGCGCCCAGATTGACCTCGGCATAGTCCTTGCCGAACGGGTTGTTGAAGCCGCGCTTCGGGATGCGCATGTGGAGCGGCATCTGACCGCCCTCGAAGCCGTTGATCGACACGCCCGAACGCGCCTTGGCGCCCTTCTGGCCGCGGCCCGCGGTCTTGCCCTTGCCCGAGCCGATGCCGCGTCCGACGCGCATCCGGCCCTTGCGGGCGCCTTCATTGTCGTTGATCTCGTTGAGTTTCATATCGTGCACTCGCTTTCGCTTTGTTCGCGCATTGTTGGAAGCGCGGCGCCATAGCTGCGCCGCGATCGATTGTCACCCCCCAATGGCGCTTTTGCGCTCGGCGATGCCGCTTTCGGACCATGGCATCACCGTCGGCTCCCGCCCCAGTAAGCGCATCAGCGGCCGTTCGACGATCAGGTAGCTCAATACGCCGCCCACGATTCCGGCCACGATTGCCACGGCGAAAGTGAGCGCCACCGGCAATCCCAGCACGCGCCCGACCGCGGCGGTGACGGAGATTCCCAGAGCGTGCCACAGATAGATCGAATAGCTCGCGTCCCCCAGGAACGCGGTGACCCGCTCCCGCTCCACCCCGACCTGCCGCTCCAGCGAAAGAACCCCGATCACCAGCAGCGCCGCGGGGATTCCGAGCACGATCGGACGCCACAGCGGCAGCTTCAGGGTGACGGCCACGGCTACCCCCAGTATCGCGAGCAAGATGGTCGGCAGGCCGATCGATCGCGGCCACCCTTTGCCCGACCGCCACCATACCGCGATCCAGGCACCGAATACGAATTCAAGCGTGATCGAATCGGTATAGGCTGAGAGTACGGGATGGGTCGGACGAAACCACTGGCCCAGCGCGATCGCCGTGCCGAAAATGAGGGTGAGCGCCGCCGCGATCAGCACCGGGCGCCGCAGCGGGAGCAGCAGCGCGACAAGCGCATAGAACAGCATCTCGTAATTGAGCGTCCAGCCGAGCGTCAGGATCGGCCAGACCGGCCCCTCCCCGTTCATCTGGGCAGGAATGAACAGATACGAGGCGATGACATGCCAGGGGTCGATCGACAGTCGCGGGAACAGTCCCGCCATCGTCCCCAGCACCATCACCGTCGTCGCCATCCAGTAGAGCGGCACGATCCGCTTGATGCGGTTGATCATGAAACCCGACTGCGTCGTGTCGTCGCGCAGGATCGCGATCATGATGAAACCGCTGACGACGAAGAACAGGTCGACCCCGCCTCCACCGATATCGAACGGGATATGCAGCTGCTTGCCGACATGCGCGATTACCACCGCGATCGCGGCGAAGGCGCGCAGATACTGGATCGTGACGAGCCTGGTCATGCTTCCCCCCGCCCCTCGTGATGGGGCTGCGCCGGCTGGAAGTCCAGAGACGCCGCACGAAGGTCGCAGAAACGAGAACGGCGCCCGCCCCGCAAGGGACGGACGCCGTCAATCGGTTCATGCCGCGTGAGGGCTTAGCCCTCGACGCTGACCATGTGAGCAACCTTACGGATCATGCCGCGCACCTCAGGGGTGTCCTGCAGCTCGACCGTGCGGTGCATCTTGTTGAGGCCCAGGCCGACCAGAGTCGCGCGCTGGTCCTTGGTGCGGCGGATCGGCGACCCGGTCTGGGTCACCTTCACCGTGCCGGCCTTCGCCGCTGCTTCCTTCTTCGCCATCGCGATTACTCCGTGATCGCCGCGGCGTCAGCCTCGGCGGTCTGCGAGCCGCCACGGCCCAGCAGATCGGCGATCTTCTTGCCACGACGCTGCGCCACCGCCTTGGGCGAAGTCTGGTCACCCAGAGCTTCGAAGGTCGCGCGGATCATGTTGTAGGGGTTCGACGTACCGACCGACTTGGTCACAACGTCCGCAACGCCCAGGCTCTCGAAGACGGCGCGCATCGGGCCGCCCGCGATGATGCCGGTGCCCGGAGGCGCCGAACGGACGGTGACGTTGCCCGCACCGAAATGGCCACGGCCATCATGGTGAAGCGTACGGCCCTCGCGCAGCGGCACGCGGACCATCGCCTTCTTGGCAGCAGCGGTCGCCTTCGAAATGGCTTCCGGCACTTCGCGCGCCTTGCCATGGCCGAAGCCGACACGGCCCTTGCCGTCGCCCACGACGACCAGCGCCGCGAAGCCGAAGCGCTTGCCGCCCTTCACCGTCTTCGAGACGCGGTTGATGTGAACCAGCTTCTCGATCAGCTCTTCGCCGCCGTCTTCCGCGCCACCGCGACGATCGTCGCGGCGTCCGCGGTTGCCGTCACGGCCGCCACGGCCACGGTTGTCGCCACCGGGACCCCGGCCGCGACCGCCACGGCCACCGCGCGGTGCGCCCGCGTCAGGAGCGGCGGCGCCTTCGACCGGCGTTTCGGTCGTGTTGATTTCATCCGCCATGCTTAGAACTCCAATCCGCCTTCACGGGCGGCATCTGCCAGCGCCTTGACGCGTCCGTGGAACAGGAAACCGCCACGGTCGAAGACGACCTGCGTCACGCCAGCCTTCTTGGCGGCTTCCGCGATGCGGAGGCCGACAGCCTTGGCGGCGTCGATGTTCGCGCCGGTCGTGCCACGCACGTCCTTTTCCAGCGTCGAAGCGGCCGCGAGGGTCTTGCCCTGCGCGTCGTCGATCACCTGCACATAGATGTGCTTGCCCGAACGATGCACCGACAACCGGGGACGGCTGCCCGAACGCGCCTTCAGCGCGGTCCGGTTGCGACGGCGGCGCTTCTCGAAGAGAGAGAGACCCTTGCTCATTACTTCTTCTTCCCTTCCTTGCGGAAGATGAACTCGCCCTCGTACTTGATGCCCTTGCCCTTATAGGGCTCCGGCTTCCGCCAGCGGCGAATTTCGGCCGCGAACTGGCCGACCTTCTGCTTGTCGTTGCCCGAGATCTCGACCGTGGTCTGATCCGGAGTCTTCACCTCGACGCCTTCCGGCACTTCGAGATCGACGTCATGCGAATAGCCGAGCTGAAGCTTCAGCTTCTTGCCCTGCGCGTTCGCGCGATAGCCCACGCCCGTGATGAGCAGCTTCTTCGAGAAGCCCTCGCTCACGCCGGTCACCAGGTTCTGGACCAGCGTGCGCTGCATGCCCCAGAACGCCTTGGCGCGCTTGGTGTCGTTCGCCGGCTTCACGGTGATCGTGCCGTCGCCCACTTCGTAGGCGATGTCGTCGGCGGTCGGCATCGTCAGGGTGCCCTTCGGCCCCTTGACGCTGATCTGGCCGCCCTCGACGCTGGCGGTGACGCCAGCGGGAACGGTGATCGGCTTCTTACCGGTGCGGCTCATCAGAACACCTCCGCCAGCACTTCGCCACCAACGTTCTGGTCGCGCGCTTCGGCGTCGGACAGAACGCCACGGGGCGTCGAAACGATGGTGATGCCCAGACCGTTGCGGATCTTCGGAAGCTCCTTCGAGCCCGAATAGACGCGGCGGCCCGGCTTCGAGACGCGCGCGATCGACTTGATCGCGGGCTGGCCCTCGAAATACTTCAGCTCGATGCGGATGCCGGCCGCGGGGCCCATCTGCTCTTCGCTGTAGCCACGGATATAGCCTTCGCGCTGAAGCACGTCGAGCACGCGGGCGCGCAGCTTCGACGCGGGCGTCAGGACGCTGTCCTTGCGCGCGCGCTGGCCGTTGCGGATGCGGGTGAGCATATCACCCAGGGGATCGGTCAATGCCATCTTCTAACCCTTACCAGCTCGACTTGGTGACGCCGGGGATCAGGCCCTTGTTGGCCAGATCGCGCAGCATCACGCGCGCCAGACGGAACTTGCGGTAGTAACCGCGCGGACGACCGGTCAACTCGCACCGGTTACGGATGCGGGTCGGATTCCCGTTGCGGGGAATTTCGGCCATCTTGAGACGCGCGATCAGACGCTCGGTCTCGTCGAGCGACTTGTCGTTCGCAATCGCCTTCAGCTTCGCATACTTGCCGGCGTACTTCTTCACCAGCTGCTTGCGACGCTCGTTCTTGTTCACGGAACTCAGTTTCGCCATGACTTAAGTTCTCTTTCCCTTACGCTGCCTGCTTCGCTTCGCCGTCCGCATCGCGCGGGAACGGGAAACCGAAGAGACGGAGAAGCTCGCGAGCCTCCTCGTCGGTCTTGGCGGTGGTGGTCACGATCACGTCCATGCCGCGCACCTTGTCGATGCGGTCATAGTTGATCTCGGGGAACACGATCTGTTCCTTGATGCCGCAGGCATAGTTGCCACGGCCGTCAAACGACTTGTCGTTCAGCCCGCGGAAGTCGCGAACGCGCGGCAGCGCGATCGTGATGAAGCGGTCGAGGAACTCGTACATCCGCTCACGGCGCAGCGTGACCTTGCAGCCGATCGCCATGCCTTCACGCAGCTTGAACTGCGCGATCGACTTCTTCGCCTTGGTGACGACCGGCTTCTGGCCAGCGATCAGCTCCATTTCAGAAGCGGCCTGCTCGACCTTCTTCTTGTCCTGGGTGGCTTCGCCGACGCCCATGTTGAGCACGATCTTCGAGATCTTCGGCACTTCCATGACGTTCTTGTAACCGAACTTCTCGGTCATCGCCTTGGCGATGGTCTCGTCATAGAGCTTCCGCATGCGCGGCGTGTAGGTGTCAGCCATTGATGACCTCCCCGGTCTTGACCGCAACGCGCACCTTCTTGCCGTCGCGCTCTTCGAAGCGGACGCGGGTCGCCTTGCCGTCCTTGGTCACATGCGCGACCTTGGAGACGTGCAGCGGCGCTTCCGAGCGCTCCAGACCACCCTGCGGGTTGGTCTGGGTCGGCTTGCGGTGGCGCACCGCGATGTTGACGCCCGCGACGACGACCTTGCCGTCCTTCGGGAGCGCCTTGGTGACTTCGCCGGTCTTGCCCTTGTCCTTGCCGGACAGGACGACGACCGTGTCACCCTTCTTGATCTTGGCAGCAGCCATCACAGCACCTCGGGGGCGAGCGAAATGATCTTCATGAAGCCCTTCGAGCGCAGCTCGCGGACCACCGGGCCAAAGATACGGGTGCCGATCGGCTCCTCGTTCTTGTTGACCAGGACGGCGGCATTGCCGTCGAAGCGAATGACCGAGCCATCGGCGCGGCGGACGTCCTTGGCGGTGCGGACGATGACGGCGCGGTGCACGTCACCCTTCTTCACCTTGCCGCGGGGCTGTGCTTCCTTGATGCTGACGACGATGACGTCGCCCACGCCGGCGAAGCGACGCTTCGACCCGCCCAGCACCTTGATGCACTGCACCCGCTTCGCGCCGCTGTTGTCTGCGACGTCGAGATTGGACTGCATCTGGATCATCGATCCGGTTCCTTCTCGTTCGGCCTACCGGGACAGTTGCCCGGCGGTTCCAGTTGAACTCTCGAGTCCCTGAGGGACTTAAGCGATGTCGGCCCGCTCGGGGGTCGCGTGGGTGTTCACCCGCTCGATCACCTTCCAGGTCTTCAGCTTGCTGATCGGCGCAGTCTCTTCGATGCGCACGGTCTCGCCGGCCTTGTACTCGTTCGCCTCGTCATGGGCGTGATACTTCTTCGAGCGGCGGATGATCTTGCCGTAGAGCGGGTGCTTGACCTTGCGCTCCACGTTCACGACCACCGTCTTGTCGCCCTTGTCGGACACGATCTGCCCGGTCAGCACGCGCTTCGGCATGGTTCAGTGTCCTCTTACTTCGCAGCCGAGCGCGAGCGCTCGTTCTGCAGCGTCTTGATGCGCGCGATGTCCTTGCGGACTTCCTTCACGCGGCTTGGCTTCTCGAGCTGGCTGGTCGCCGCCTGGAAACGGAGGTTGAACGCCTCACGCTTCAGGTTGCCCAGCTCCTCGCCCAGCTGATCGTCGCTCTTGGCGCGCAGATCGGTTGCCTTGGTCATGTTACTCAACCCTCCAGGTGCGACGTGTCGCCGAGGCGGGCCACGACCTTGGTCTTGATCGGCAGCTTCATCGCCGCACGCTCGAACGCTTCCGCCGCGAGCGGGCCGGGAACGCCGTCCAGCTCGAACAGGATACGGCCCGGCTTGACGCGAGCGGCCCAATATTCAAGCGCGCCCTTGCCCGAGCCCATGCGGACTTCGGCAGGCTTGCTCGACACCGGAACGTCCGGGAAGATGCGGATCCAGAGACGGCCCTGGCGCTTGATGTGACGCGTGATCGCGCGGCGAGCCGCCTCGATCTGGCGCGCGGTGATCCGCTCCGGCTCCATCGCCTTCAGGCCATACGACCCGAAGTTCAAGGTCGCGCCACCCTTGGCCTCGCCCTTGATCCGGCCCTTGAAGGCCTTGCGGAACTTGGTCTTTTTCGGTTGCAGCATTGTGCCTAACCCTTAGCGACGGTCGTCGCGCGCCGGGCGAACGCCCGACGTCTGCGATTCCATGTTCAGGCGATCGGTCGCCATCGGATCATGGCCCAGGATCTCGCCCTTGAAGATCCAGACCTTGACGCCGCACACGCCATAAGCGGTGTGGGCCTGCGCCTCGGCATGGTCGATGTTCGCGCGCAGCGTGTGCAGCGGAACGCGGCCTTCACGGTACCATTCCGAACGCGCGATCTCGGCGCCGCCCAGACGGCCGCCGCAGTTGATGCGGATGCCCTCGGCGCCCAGACGCATCGCCGACTGAACGGCGCGCTTCATGGCGCGGCGGAACGCGATGCGGCGCTCCAGCTGATCGGCGATGCCCTGCGCGACGAGCTTGGCGTCGACTTCGGGCTTGCGGATCTCGACGATGTTCAGCGACACATCCGAGCTGGTCATCGAGCCGAGCTTCTTGCGAAGCTTCTCAATGTCCGAGCCCTTCTTGCCGATGATCACACCGGGACGCGCGGCATAGATGCTCACGCGGCACAGCTTCGCCGGACGCTCAATCACCACCTTCGAGATCGCGGCCTGCGGCAGCGCCTTGAGGATGTACTGGCGGATCTTGAGATCCTCCAGCAGAAGGCGGCCATAGTCCTGACCTTCCGCGAACCAGCGGCTGTCCCAGGTGCGGTTGATCTGCAGGCGCAGACCGATCGGGTTGCTCTTGTGACCCATTATGCTTCTTCCTGCACTTCGCGCACCACGATCCGGAGCCGGCTGAACGGCTTCAGAATGCGCGTGGACTTGCCGCGACCACGGGTGTGGAACCGCTTCATGGTGATCGACTTGCCGACCGACGCCTCGGTGACGACGAGAGCGTCGACGTCGAGGTTGTGGTTGTTCTCGGCATTGGCGATGGCCGAAGCCAGCACCTTGCGCGCGTCCACCGCCATCGCCTTCTTCGAGAAGGCAAGGATGTTCATCGCGTCGCCGGCCTTGCGGTTACGGATCAGCGCCGCCACCAGGTTCAGCTTCTGCGCCGAGCCACGGATCTGCGTGCCGACCGACAGCGCCTCGTTGTCGCCGACGCGACGGGGAGCCTTAGGCTTCGACATTAGCGCTTACCCTTCTTGTCGGCCGCGTGGCCCGGGAAGTACCGGGTCGGCGCGAACTCGCCGAGCTTCATGCCGACCATGTCCTCGTTCACCGACACCGGCACGAACTTGCGGCCGTTGTAGACGTTGAAGGTCAGGCCGACGAACTGCGGCAGGATGGTCGAACGACGCGACCAGGTCTTGATCGGACCG